>CAXNFA010000131.1:0-5670 GCA_964201105.1 Alphaproteobacteria bacterium
GCTGCAGGACTGGCGCCGGCGCAACGGGCCGCCGAACAAGCTCTGATGCTCGATGATTCCCTGCCCGGCGCGCGCAGCGTGCTGGCCCGTGCGCTGGCCGCGCAGCGCCAGTTCGACCGCGCCATCGCTGAGGCCGAGCGGGTGACCCAAATGGCGCCCAACTATGCGGACGGACACGCGCACCTGGCCACCATCCTGGTGTGGAGCGGTGCGCCGGAGGCGGCGGTGCCGCGCCTGCAGCGGGCGATGCGTCTCAATCCGTCCGCGCCGTCCTGGTATTATTTTGGCATGGGCCACGCGCAGTTCCTGCTGCAGCAATATGACAACGCGACCGCGGCGTTCCGGCGGGCATTGCAGCTGAATCCGGACTGGGCGGCTGGGCGCGTCTACCTTGCCGCCGCCTATGCCCAGGGCAACAAGCGGGACATGGCGCAGTTCGAACTGCAGCGCCCCGAGATTCGCGCGGCCCTGCCCGCCTTCGTGAGCGGTGAACAGGCGCCCTATCGCAATCCGGAAAGTCTCGCGCTGCTTCAGGATGCGCTGCGCAAGGCGGGCGTGCCACGCTGAACGTCACCTGAGCTGGCGTAGCCAGCCCAGCGAATCGATCGTCCTGCCGCGTGGCGCATATTCGGCCCCCACCCAGCCGTCATAGCCGCAAGCGTCGATGGCCGCGAACACCGCGGTGAAGTCAATCTCGCCGCTGCCCGGTTCGTGGCGTCCGGGCACGTCGGCAAACTGGATGTGGCCAATGCGCGGCATCAGGCGCGGCAATGCTGCCAGCACATCCCCCTCCATCAGCGTCATGTGATAGACGTCATATTGCAGGCCGAGATTGGCGTGGCCGGCGGCGTCCAGCACTTCCAGCGCAGCGCCACTGGTGGACAGCAGTGAACGCGGCCGGTCGATGGTGTTGATCGGCTCGGTCACGACGCGCGCGCCAAGTGGCGCCATCGCCGCCGCCGCGTAGTGCAGGTTGCCAGCCAGCGCGGCCAGCGACGCCGTGCGGTCATATTCGATTTCCACCGGCGGCCAGCCGGCGAGCACATTGACCGCCCCCGGCTTCAGCGCCTGTACATAAAGCTTCGCCTCGGCGACGGCGGCGCGAAACTGGCCCTCGCGCCCGGCAATTGCGGCAAGGCCGGGTCCGCCGCTCAGCAGGTCGCCCACTGGCAAGTTGAACAGCGCAAAGCCGATGCCGGCGCGTTCAGTGACGCGCAGCAGATCGGCGACCGGGACGTCGTAGGGAAATTGCATTTCCACCGCGCCGAAACCCGCGTCCGCCGCCGCCGATGGACGGTCAAGCAGTGGATATTCGGTGAACAGCAGGCTGATGTTGGCGGCAAAGCGCGGCATGGCGTCCGTGAGTAGACGCCTGCGGGAGCGGCCGTCAAGGGCAGCCAAAGTTCTTGCGGTCGGCCGCCGTTCGGTCCCCAATAGGCAAAAGAATGATCGGGAGGACAACATGGACACCGCGCGCGAGCCCTATACCGGGGACCGCCTCGCTGCCGAGACGGCGCTATACTGGACGCCGCCGGCCGGCGTGCGCCGCGGCTATGTCGATGGCCGCTATGGCCAGCAGCATTACCGCATCGCGCAGCCGGTCGCCGCAACCGGTCGTGTACCGCTGGTCCTGTTCCATCAGAGCCCGTCATCGGGCCGCGTCTTTGAAGGTCTGCTCGCCATCCTGGGCAAGGGCCGGCTGGTTGTCGCGCCGGACACGCCGGGCTTCGGCGATTCCGACCCGCCGCCGGGTCCGCCCGCGATTGCCGACTATGCCGCCGCGATGGGCGACTTCCTCGACGCCATGGGCCTTGGCCAGGTCGATCTCTTCGGCGATCACACTGGCGCCAAGATCGCCGGTGAACTGGCACAGCAGCGGCCAAAGCAGATCCGCCGCCTCGTCTTCAATGCCTGCCCCGTCTATTCGGACGAGGAAATGAAGGTGATGCAGGGTCATCTGGCGGAGGAGAAGCCGCAGGCGCGCGGCGAGGACGGCGATCATCTGAAACATGCGTGGGCGTCGATGAAGGCGACCTATGCGCCTGACGTTTCGCTCGCGCAATACGATCGCGATTTCACCGAAACGCTGCGCGCGGGTGAACTGGGCTGGTATGGCCACAACGCCGCCTTCGCCTATTCCCACGCCGAGAATCTGCCGAAGCTGGAGCAGCCGGTCCTGGTCATCTGCCCTGACGATGGACTTTGGCCGTCGACGCAGCGCGCACGGGGCTACCTGCGCAACGGGCAGCTGCTCGAGAAGCCGGAGTGGAAAATGGGCGCGGTGTCCTTCCACACGCAGGGCCTCGCCGATGCGCTACGCGACTTCCTCGACGCGCCCGACACCGTGGGCCCAAGCCAGGCGGCGCCCAAGCCGGCTCCTGCGAAGCCCCCGGTGGCGAAGCGTGCGGTGCGGCGCCGTTTTGTCGACACCGACAAGGGCGTCATGCATGTGCGGATGGCCGAAGGCGGCAAGCCGGGCGAGGTGCCGCTGTTCATCTTTCACATGAGCCCGCGCTCATCCTTCTACCTGGAGGGCCTGGTCGCTGCGCTCGGCCGCTCGCGCACCGTGATTGCGGTCGACACGCCGGGTTTCGGGGAATCCTTCAAGCCGATCGAACGGCCTGAGATCGGCGACTTCGCCGATGCGATGGCGGCGACGATCGTGGCCATGGGCTATGCCCAGGCCGACGTGATGGGCGATCACACGGGCACCAAGACAGCCGTCGAGCTGGCGAACCGTTATCCCGAGCGGGTTCGCCGCCTCGTCATGAACACCGCCGCGGTCTATTCGCCCGAGGAGAGGAAGGCGTGGCAGAACCGCATGGGCCCGATCATGGTGGACGCCGAGGGCGGCCATATCGCCGGCACATGGGAGCGGTATCACCGCCTGAACAAGGGCAAGGTCGCGCCCGACCAGATTCGGGCCCGCTTCTATGAGACGATGCGGGCTGGTCCCTGCGCCTGGTGGGGCCCCAAGGCGGCTCAGGACTATCACCTCGATGCCGTGTTGCCGACACTGAAGCAGCCAGTCTTGCTGTTCACCTCGTCGGACGACGTCCTGCTCGAACCAACCCGCCGCGCGGCCGCCCTGATGACGCATTGCCGCTATCGCGAGCTGGAGGGTTTCGGCTCGTCGCCGCTGGAAACCCGCATAGACGACCTGGCGCCCATGATCGGCGCCTTCCTCGATGAGAAGATGGAATCCCGAGCATGAGCGAAACGACCAAGGAGGCCGCTGCGGCATTGATGGAGCAGGCCCGCTGGTGGCTGAAGCCGCGCCAGGTCAAGCGCGGATTCGTCGATGGCCGCTTCGGCCAGGTGCATTACCGCATGGTGCGGCCATCGAAACCGACGGCCATCCCGCTCGTCATGTTCCACCAGAGCCCGGCCTCGGGCCGCGCCTATCAGGAATTGCTCGTGCAGATGGGCATTGACCGCGTGACCGTGGCGCCCGATACGCCGGGCTTTGGCGATTCCGCGCCGCCCCCGGCGCCGCCGACGATTGCCGATTATGCTGCCGCGATGGGCGATTTCCTCGACGCGATGGGACTTGGCACGGTCGATGTGCTGGGCGACCACACGGGCGCCAAGATCGCCGTGGAACTGGCGCAGCAGCGGCCGACGCAGATTCGCCGGCTGATCTTCAACGCCTGCCCGGTCTACACACCGGAGCAGGTGAAGGAGCAGCAGCATCACGTGGCGGAGGAAAAGCCGCAGCCCTGGCCCGCCGATGGCAGCCACCTGCTGCAGCGCTGGGCGCGCACGCGATCCTATTATCCGAAGGACGCGCCGCTCGACCTGTTCGACCGCGACTTTACCGAGATGCTGCGCGCCGGGCCGCTCGCCTGGTATGGCCATCATGCGGCCTTCGCCTATTACCACGCCGACAACCTGCCGCTGCTCGACCAGCCCGTGCTGGTGATGTGCCCGGACGACGGCTTGTGGGACGAGACGCAGCGGTCGAAGCAATATCTGAAGAATGGCCGCGTGCTCGACCTGCCGGACTGGCGCATGGGAGCGATCTCGCAGCACGCGCCCGAGATGGCGAAGATCTTCCGCGACTTCCTCGACACGCCCGACCCGGCGGTGCGGCCGCCCGCGCCGGCGGCCAAGTCGGTGCCGATGCGGCCGGCGATGATGACGCAAGGTGTGCGCCGCCGCTTCGTCGGCGTGGCCGGCAGCCAGATCCATGTGCGCGAGGTGGTGCCCGCCAAGGCAACGCAGACGCCCATCTTGTGCCTGCACATGAGCCCCTTGTCGGGCCGCGGCTTCGAGCCGCTGCTGCGCGAACTGGGGCAGACCCGCATTGCCTGGGCGGCCGACCTGCCGGGCTTTGGCGAATCCGATCCGCCGCCAGCTCAGGCCGATATCGCCGAACTCGCCGGCATGTTTGCCCAAGTGATCGAGAAGCTGGTGCCGGGGCAGGCGATTGACGTGCTGGGTGACCACACGGGCGCGGTCATCGCGATGCATCTGGCGGCGACGCGGCCGGACCTGGTGCGCAAGCTCAGCCTCAACACCGTGCCCTGGTTCACGCGCGATGAACGCGCGCCGCGCCTCGCGCACACGCAGCCGAGCTTCCCCAAGCCCGACGGCTCGCATCTGGTGGACCTGTGGGCGCGAATCCAGAAGATGGACGGTCCCGGCGTCACGCCGGAAATGATTGAGCGCAACTTCATCGAGGCAAGCCGTGGCAAGCCCTATGCCTGGTGGGGCCACCATGCGGTGTTCTCCTATGACGACATGGAAGACACGATGGCGCGCATCCGCCAGCCGCTGCTCGTCTTCCGCCCCAAGGACGGGCTGGAGGGGAACACGGAGCGCGCCATGCCACACCTCAAGACGGCCAGGCTGCATGATGTGATGCAGTATAAATACGGCTATATGGAAGCGAACATGCGGGAGATTGCTGACGTGCTGCGCGGATTCCTCGACCAATGACCATCAAGATGCCTGAGGGCGAAACGCCGCGACGCGATGGCCTGGCCTGGTGGTACAAGCCGCCCACCGTGCAGCGCCTGTATGTGGACACCCGCTTCGGCCAGATGCACCTGCGCATGGCGCGCCCGCCGGGCAGCCCGACGGCGCGCCCCGTCATCCTGCTGCACCAGAGCCCGTCCACCGGGCGCGCCTGGGAAGACGTGGTGGCGGAACTGGGCAAGGACCGCATCGCCATTGCGCCGGACACGCCGGGCTTCGGCGACTCCGATCCGCCGCCCTTTCCCCCGACCATTGCGGACTATGCCGCGGCGCTCGGCGATCTGCTCGACCGGCTCAACCTGCCCAAGGTCGATCTCGCCGGCGATCACACCGGCACCAAGATCGCGATGGAATTCGCCCGCCAGCGCCCGCACCAGGCCCATCGCCTGTTCCTCAACGCCGCCATGGTCTTCACGGCGGCCGAGCAGGTCATGCAGAAGGAAACGATCGAGCGGGAGAAGCCGCACACGCCGCCCTCCGACGGCTCGCATCTCGCGCCGCATTTCATGCGCCTGCGCAAATATTACCCCGAGGATGTCTCGCTTGACCTGGTGACGCGCGACTTTGTCGAAGGGCTGCGCGCCGGGCCGCTGATGTGGTACGGCCACAATGCCTCCTTCAACTACGACCCGGCCGGAGCGCTGAAGGATGTGCCTCACGCGATCCTGCAGTTCATTCCCAATGACGGAT
>CAXNFA010000132.1:0-5668 GCA_964201105.1 Alphaproteobacteria bacterium
TGGCCCGGCGCCGCCAGGCTGCCGCCCAGGGGATCGTCCAGTACATCGAGGTTGACCTCGACCGGCGGACGGGCGCTGCCGCCGATGATGATCGTCTCCTGTGCCAGCGCCACGGATGGCAGCAACACAAGGGGGGACAGCAGGGCGGCCAGCGCGGTTAGGGTCAGGAAGCGGGGCGCGCGACGGGCGAATCGGGGCCGGGCAACAGTCATCAAACGCAACTCCCTCGGCGACGGTCGCCCCTGGGACGATTGGGGGACGGATCGGGCGCGGCCACCTTACCCCGGCGGCGGGCGGTGTCTCAACCGTTGCGGCCCATCAATCCTTTTTGGCCGCGCTACGCACGAGCTGGCCGAAGCTGTCGAACAGGCGGTCGTTGCAGGCGAGCACATTGCCGCTTTTCAGCATGTTGGCGCCGCCGCCGACCTCGGAAATGAAGCCGCCGGCCTCGCGCACCAGCACGATGCCGGCGGCAATGTCCCAGGCCGACAGGTTGTGTTCCCAATAGCCCTCGACACGGCCAGCCGCGACATAAGCCAGGTCGAGCGCGGCGGAGCCGAAGCGGCGGATGCCGGCGGATACCGCAAGCACCGCATTCACCTCGCGCAGGTAGGCCGTGCGCTTGTCGCCATCATGGTTGGTGCGCGGCGGCGTGCCGGTGGCAAAGACGGCGTCGATCATCTGGCCGCGTGCGGAAACACGCAGGCGGCGTTCGTTCAGCCAGGCGCCGGCGCCCTTCTCGGCCCAGAACATCTCGTCGCGCAGCGGCTCATAGATGACGCCAGCCACCAGCTCGCCGCGCTGCTCGAGCGCGATGGAGATGCAGAAATGCGGGATGCCGTGGATGAAATTGGTCGTGCCGTCGATCGGATCGATGATGAAGCGGCTGTCCGGGTCATCGCCCTTGGTCTCGCCCAGTTCCTCGGTCAGGAAGCCGAAGCCGGGCCGCGCCTTGGACAGCGTTTCGCGCAGGATCTCGTCGACCTTGCGGTCGGCTGCGGTGACATAATCGGCCGGTCCCTTGCGCGAAACCTGCAGCTGGTCGACCTCGCCATAGTCGCGCAGAAGCCCGCGCGACGCCTTCTTGGCGGCCGCCTGCATCACATTCATGGCGGCGGAGCGGACGGCCATCGCGAAATCCCTTCGGGTCGCCTATTCGGCGCGTTTGATGTAGGTGCCGTCCTCGGTGTTGACGATCACGCGGTCGCCGGTGCCGACGAAGGGCGGCACCATGATGCGCCGGCCATTCGACAGCTTGGCGGGCTTGTAGGACGACGAGGCCGTCTGGCCCTTCACGACCGGGTCGGCCTCGACGATTTCCAGGATCACGGACGACGGCGGGGTCACGCCGATCGGCTTGTCCTCGACGCTGTTGATCGTGACCATCATGTTTTCCTGCAGGAAGTCGGCCGGGTCGCCGATGACGTCGCGGGTCACTTCCAGCTGCTCGAAGGTCTCGTTGTCCATGAAGGTGAAGGTGTCATCCTGGGAATAAAGGAACTGGTATTCCTTTTCCTCGGTGTTCAGCTTCTCGACCGTGTCCTGGGTGCGCCAGCGCGCGTTGCTCTTCACGCCGTTGACGAGGTCGCGCATGTCGACCGCGATGAAGGCGCCGCCCTTGCCGGGCTGGATGAGCTGGATCTTGATCACGCTCCACTGCTTGCCCTCGTGCTCGATGACCATGCCGGGGCGAATGGTGTTGGCGTTGATTTTCATGGGTTTAGCCGCGCGATAGGGGGAAATTCAGGGCGCGGAAGCTAACAGCTTGGCCCGGTGCTGGCAAACGGGCCCGGGCGGGACCCGGCAAAAAGAAACGGCCGGGCACCGCGGGGCGCCCGGCCGGATCGTGACCGATGGAGGAGAGGGGCCTAGGCCGCCTTCTTCTTATGGTCCTTCAGGAAGTTGAGCATGGTTTCGGCGTCCGAGACCTCGAAGGGGTCGGTCGGGCAGTCGTCGGCATAGCCTGGCTCCGAGAACATCGCGACAACTTCGCCGTCATCGACATACATGGAATAGCGCCACGAGCGCATGCCGAAGCCCAGATTGTCCTTCTTGACCAGCATGCCCATGCGGCGCGTGAAGTCGCCCGAGCCATCGGGCAGCAGCTTCACCTTCTTGACGCCCATGTGGTTGCCCCACTGGAACATGACGAAGGCGTCGTTGACCGACAGGCAGTAGACCTCGTCCACGCCAAGCGTCTTGAACTCTTCATAGGCGGCCTCGTAGCCCGGCAGGTGGGTGGACGAGCAGGTGGGGGTAAAGGCGCCCGGCAGGGCCATCACCACGACCTTCTTGCCCTTGAAGATCTCGTCGCTGGTCACATCCTGCCAGCGATAGGGGTTGGGACCGCCGACGCTTTCGTCGCGGACACGGGTCTTGAAGGTAACGGGCGGGACACGCATGGGGAATTTCTCTCCGGCTATTAATTTAGAATAGTTCTAAACAAGCGAACGAGGAGAACATAGGGGGGTTGCGAGCGACTCGCAAGGTCCATCTCGCGTTTTTTTACCGCCTGCCGGCGACGCAGCAATGGGGCAGGATGGGGTCCAGAAACCGAAGGGTCAGGGAGGACCAATGCCCCAGGATGTAAAGCGTGGTTACGCCGATTTCGCCGATGGCCAGATCCATTACCGGATTGCCCGCCCGGCCCAGCCAACAGGCAAGCGCCCGCTGGTGCTGTTCCATGGCTCGCCGGCCTCGTCGCGCTCGCTGGAGCGCATGGTGCGGGCGCTGGGCAAGTCGCGCCCGACCATCGCCTTCGACGCGCTGGGCCAGGGCGATTCCGATCCGCCGAAGGACGACAAGGTCGGGATCGAATATTTCGCCGCGGCCGTCGCCCAGGCGCTGACGTCACTGGGGCCGGATTTCGCCAAGGTCGATGCCTTTGGCACCCACACCGGCGGTCGCATCGCGACCGAACTCGCGATCAATCACAAGGCGCAGGTGAACAAGATCATCCTGGATGGCATGCGCCGCGGCGTGTCGCCCTTCTGGCATGAATATGCCGCCAGCCTGGACTACAGCCAGTATATCGACCAGGACGGCACGCAGTTCCAGAAGTCCTTCATGCGGACGCGCGACATCTATCTCTTCTTCCCGCCCTACATGAAGGACGCCGCGCACCGCCGCGGCGATGGCCTGCCGCCGGCGATGGAGGTGCATGAAGACGCCATCGAGGGCTTCAAGGCAATCCGCTACGGCCACATCGCCTACAAGCTCGCGGTGCTCTATCCGGCCGACAAGCGCCTGCCGGTGATTCCGGTGCCGGTGCTTTGCACCTGCGCGCGGCTCGACGGGCCGCATGGCGAGCTCGACGATGTGGCGAAGATGATTACCGGCGCGCAGAAGAAAGAGCATCCGCAGGATGCGCGCATCGGCGAATGCACCGATGCCGAGATCGTCACGCTGTGCAAGATGATGACGGACTGGCTGGATTCTTAAGTCTCAGGATCGCGATAGGCGTGGGTGGCGCCGGACGGGTCTTCCACCGTCCAGCCATCCACGCCCTCGGCCAGATAGCCCGGCCCCACCGGCACCTTGCCGAAGCCGCCGGGAATATCGAGCACATAGGTCGGCTGCGCGAGGCCGGACAGACGGCCGCGCAGCTGCTTCATCAGCGCCTGCCCCTCGGCGAGCGGCAGGCGGAAGCGCGCCGTGCCGCGCGCGCGGTCCGGATGGTGCAGGTAATAGGGCTTGATGCGGTTGCGCAGCAGCGTGCGGAACAGTGTTTCCAGCGTGGCGGCATCGTCATTGACGCCGCGGAGCAGCACCGATTGCGACAGCAGCGGGATGCCGGCGTCGGACAGGCGGCGGGCGGCGGCGATCTGCGCCGGGCCCATTTCCTGCGCATGGTTCACATGCAGCACGAGATAGACCGCCTTGTCGCTGCGCAGGGCGTCCACCATCGCCTCGGTCACCGTCTCCGGCGTGGCGATCGGCACGCGGGAATGGATGCGGATGACGCCGACATGGTCCATCGCCGCCAGCGCATCAATGATCGCCTTCAGCTTGGCTGGCGCGAGGACCAGCGGATCGCCGCCCGACAGGATGACTTCCCAGATCTCCGTGCGCGTGCGGATGTAGTCGAGCGCGGCGTCCAGCTCGCCCGGGCGCAGCGGCGCGCTGTCCGGCCCCACCTGCTCGCGGCGGAAGCAGTAGCGGCAATAGACGGCGCAGGTCGTCACTGGCTGCAGCAGCACGCGGTCGGGATAGCGGTGGACGATGCCGCGGATGGGCGAATGCGCGTGGTCGCCGATGGGGTCCTGCAATTCGTCGGGGCTGTCGACGAGCTCGGCCGCGTCGGGCAGCAGCTGGCGCGCGATGGGGTCGGCCGGGTTGGCGGGGTCGATGCGCTCGAGCAGGGCCGGCGGCACGGCGACGGCATAGCGCGCGGCGACGGCATCGGTGCCGGCGGGTGGGGCGAGACCAGCCTCGGCCAGGGCGGCGGCGCTGCGGGCGGTGCGCTTGCGGGGAAACGGCAGGGCGTTCATCTTCGCGTCCATGATGGTGCAGCCAAGGCATAGCCGAGCATGACCGCGCGCGAAAGCCGCACGCCGTGGTGGCGGCCCGACCGCTTTGCCGAACGGCGGCCCTATCTGCATGCCCGGGCCGCCATCGCCACGGCGCTGCGGCAGTGGTTTACCAGTCAGGGCTTCATCGAGGTGGAGACCCCCGCCCTGCAGGTTTCCCCCGGGCTGGAGCCGCATATCCGTCCCTTCACCACCACGCTGGAGGCGCCCTTCGACCAGGGCAGCCGCCGCATGTATCTGCAGTCCTCGCCCGAATACGCGATGAAGAAATTGCTGGCGGCGGGGGAGACAAAAATCTTCCAGCTTGCCCGCGTCTTCCGCAATGGCGAGCGCGGCAGCACGCATGAGCCCGAATTCACCATGCTGGAATGGTATCGCGCCGAGGCGGGCTGGCAGGATCTGGGCGCCGATTGCGAAGGCCTGCTGCGCGCGGCTTTGGCCGCCGTCGACCCCGCGTTGAGCATGGGCCGGCTGCGCTGGCAGGACCGCGCGGTCGATCCTGCCGCGCCCTTCGAGCGGCTGAGCGTGGCAGAGGCCTTCACCCGCCACACCGGCATCGACCTGCTCGCCACCGCGCCCGACCCGCAGCGGCCCGACGCAGGCCGGCTGGCTGCCCACGCGTCGGAGATCGGTATCCCGACGTCGCCGCAGGACGCATGGGACGACATCGTCTTCCGCATCCTGCTCGACCGTATCGAGCCACATCTCGGCGCGCAGTTGCCAACCCTGCTGCATTCCTGGCCGGCGTCGATGGCGGCGCTCGCCCGGCTTGATCCCACGGATGCGCGGGTGGCGGAGCGCTGCGAGCTCTATGTCGCGGGGCTGGAGCTTGCCAACGGCTTCGGCGAACTGACCGATGCGGCGGAGCAGCGCCGCCGCTTCGCCCTGGAACAGGTGCAGAAGCGCGAATTGCTGGGCGACGACGTGCCACTCGACGACGATTTCCTTGCCGCCCTCGACCATGGCCTGCCGCCGTCCGCCGGCATGGCCATGGGCTTCGACCGGCTCGTCATGCTGGCGACGGGCGCGACCGAGATCCGGCAGGTGCTGTGGGCGCCCGTGGCATGAGCGACCCCGGCGTCATCGACCGCGCCCTGCGCGATTCGGAACTGCGCGGGCTCGCCTATGCGCTCTACGGC
>CAXNFA010000133.1:0-5651 GCA_964201105.1 Alphaproteobacteria bacterium
CTCGACGTCACCTTCCCGGGCGACACGATCGAAATCGGCTTCAACTCGCGCTACCTGATGGACATCGCCGACCAGGTCGATGGCGAGGTGGCGACGCTGGCCTTTTCCGATGCGGTCTCGCCGACCGTGATTCGCGATCTGGCCGATGAACGGGCGCTCTACGTGCTCATGCCGATGCGCGTCTAGGACGTTAAGGGTTGCTGCAAGCACTCACCAGGCACCAGGGAAGCACAGGGCACGCGGAGCAACCGGCGGGCTATGCCGTCCAGCGTCTGGTGCTAACGGATTTTCGGTCCTACACCGGGTTGCGGCTTGAGGTTGATTCCCGCCCCGTCGTGCTGTTTGGCGCCAATGGCGCGGGCAAGACCAATGTGCTGGAGGCGCTATCCTTCCTTGCGCCAGGGCGGGGCTTGCGCCGTTCGCGGTTGAGCGATGTGGCCCGGCGCGGCGCCAGCAGCGGCTGGGCCGTGGCGGCGGAAGTGATCGGGCCGGATGGCGTGCCGGCGGATATTGGCACCGGAACGGTCGGCGAAGCGGATGCCGCGTCGGAACGGCGCGCGGTGCGCATTGATGAAACGGCCCAACGCGGCCCGGCCTCGCTGGCGGAAGTGCTGACGCTGGTGTGGCTGACACCGCAGATGGATCGCCTGTTTCAGGACGACGCAACGGCGCGACGTCGCTTCCTCGATCGCCTTGTCTATGGTTATGACCCGCTGCATGCCCGCCGCGTTGCGGCCTATGAACGGGCGCTGCGCCAGCGGGCGCGGCTGCTGCGGTCCGGCGGGGCCAATCCTGGCTGGCTCGCGGCGCTGGAAGAAACGATGGCCGAGTATGGCATTGCCGTCGCCGCTGCCCGGCGTGAGCTCGTGGCGCGGCTGGAAGGTGGTCTGGCGCAGGGCGTGGGGCCCTTCCCGCGCGCGGCCATCGCCGTCGACGGCACGGTTGAAAACTGGCTCGATGGGATGGCGGCGGTGGACGCGGAATTTGCCTTCCGCGCAGCTCTCGCCGAATCGCGACCACGCGATGCGGAAAGCGGCGGCGCCGCTGTCGGGCCCCATCGCAGCGACATGGCGGTCCAGCATCTCGCCAACGACCTGCCGGCGCCGCTCTGCTCGACCGGGGAACAGAAGGCGCTGCTGATTTCCATCGTGCTGGCGGATGCGCGCCTCAAGGCTGCGCGCCACCGGGCTGCCCCGCTGCTCCTGCTCGACGAAGTGGTCGCGCATCTGGACGGCGAAAAACGCAAGGCACTGTTCGACGAAATTCTTGCGCTCGGTGCACAGGCCTGGTTGACCGGCACCGACCGTGACGCATTTTCTCCACTGGGCGATGCAGCCCAGTTCCTGGCGGTCGAAAGCGGCCGCATTTCCTACGCGGGCTGAAGCCCGCGGCATTGTACCGGTTGTTCCCATGAGTGAACGCGCGGAAAAACTCGAAAACGCGGCTGACGATTACGGCGCCGATTCCATCAAGGTGCTCCGCGGTCTCGACGCGGTGCGCAAGCGCCCCGGCATGTATATCGGCGACACCGATGATGGCTCGGGCCTGCACCACATGGTCTACGAAGTGGTGGACAACGGAATCGACGAGGCGCTGGCCGGCTATTCCGACAGCGTGCGCGTCACGCTCAATGCGGATGGGTCCGTCACCGTGTTCGACAATGGCCGCGGCATTCCGACGGACATCCATGGCGAAGAAGGCGTGTCGGCAGCCCAGGTCATCATGACCCAGCTCCATGCTGGCGGTAAGTTCGACGACAACTCCTACAAGGTGTCCGGCGGCCTGCATGGCGTCGGCGTCTCGGTGGTGAACGCGCTCTCGGAATGGCTCGAGCTGCGCATCTGGCGCAAGGGCCATGAGCATTTCATGCGCTTCCGCCATGGCGAGCCGGAGGGGCCGCTGGTGATCGTGGGCGAGACGCCAGGCCAGACCGGAACCCAGGTCACCTTCCTGCCGTCGCGCGAGACCTTCTCGTTGATCGACTTCGACTTCGCCACGCTCGAGCACCGGATGCGCGAGCTTGCCTTCCTCAATTCGGGCGTCACCATCGTTCTGACCGACCTGCGCGGCGTGGACCCAAGAGTGGTGGAGATGCATTACGAGGGCGGCGTCGAAGCCTTCGTCCAGTATCTCGACCGTAACAAGAAGGCCGAGAATCCGACCATTGATGTGCGGGGGGAACGCGACGGCATCGCCGTCGAACTCGCGCTGCAATGGAACGACAGCTATCACGAGCAGATGTTGTGCTTCACCAACAACATCCCGCAGCGCGACGGCGGCACCCATCTGCAAGGCTTCCGCGCCGCGCTGACGCGCACGATCAACGCGGCGGCCAACGAGACGGGCATCGCGAAGAAGGAAAAGGTGACGCTGACCGGGGACGATGCGCGCGAAGGCCTTACCTGCGTCCTGTCGGTCAAGGTGCCTGATCCCAAGTTCTCGTCGCAGACCAAGGACAAGCTCGTCTCGCAGGAAGTGCGCAGCGTGGTCGAAAGCGTGGTCGGCGAGCAGCTCAGCCGCTGGTTTGAGGAGCACCCCGCCGAGGTCCGCCTGATCATCAGCAAGATCGTCAAGGCGGCGCAGGCGCGTGAAGCCGCCCGCAAGGCGCGCGAGTTCACCCGCAAGAACGCGCTGGATATCTCCAACCTGCCGGGCAAGCTCGCGGACTGCCAGGAGAAGTCGCCGGCGCTGGCCGAACTCTTCATCGTCGAGGGCGATTCGGCCGGTGGCTCTGCCAAGCAGGGGCGCAACCGGCGCTTCCAGGCGGTGCTGCCCTTGCGCGGCAAGATCCTGAATGTCGAGCGCGCGGGCCCGGACAAGATGCTGACCTCGTCGGAGATCGGCACGCTGATCACCGCGCTGGGCGCTGGCATCCTCGACGGCATGGACCTCGACAAGGCGCGTTATCACAAGGTCATCATCATGACCGACGCCGACGTCGATGGCGCCCATATCCGCACGCTGCTGCTCACCTTCTTCTATCGCCAGATGCGCGAGCTGATCGACCGCGGCTACCTCTATATCGCGCAGCCGCCGCTCTACAAGGTGACGCATGGCAAGTCGTCCCAGTACCTCAAGGACGAAAAGCAGCTTGAGGATTATCTGATCGACGAAGGCCTGCGCGACATGGTGCTGACCCTGTTCTCGGGCGAACAGATCGCGGGACCGGACCTGCGCGCAGTCGTCGATCAGGCGCGCATTTCAAACCGGTTGCTGGCAGCGCTCGGCAAGCGCTATTCGCGCGACGCGGTGGAACAGACAGCCATTGTCGGTGCGCTCAACCCGGCCACGCTGCTCGACATTGAGAAAATTCAGGCGGCCGCGGCGGATGTGGCCAATCGCCTCGACCAGCTGGCGCCGGAAACGGAACGCGGCTGGACCGGCGCGGCGACCGAAGAAGGTGGCTTGCGCTTCTCGCGCAAGGTGCGCGGCGTGACCGAGGTGCAGATCATCGATGGGCCATTGATGCGGTCGGCAGATGCCCGTCGCCTGGGCGAGCAGACGCCGCAGCTGCAGAAGATCTACATGAAGCGCGCCACGTTGGAGCGCAAGGGCGAGAAGACGACAATCCATTCGCCCACGCAGCTGTTCGAAGCTGTGCTGGCGCTTGGCCGCAAGGGGCTGGGCATCCAGCGCTACAAGGGCCTGGGCGAGATGAATCCCGACCAGCTGTGGGAAACCACGCTCGACCCGGCGGCGCGCACGCTGCTCCAGGTGAAGGTGGCGCAGGCCGATGAAGCCTCCACGGTGTTCGAAACCCTGATGGGCGATATCGTCGAGCCGCGCCGCGAATTCATTCAGACCAACGCGTTGAACGTGGTGAACCTGGACGTCTAGAGCAGACGCTAGTGGACCGACAGGTTGCCGGGTTCCACGGGCGCAATGCGTCCGCGCACCAGAAACAGGTAGAACGCGCCCGCAAGAAGGATGCACAGGCCCATCGTCGTGGTCATGGGGCGCACCGTGCCGTCATGCAGCAGCCCGACCAGCACGCCGATGCCTGCGCCGACCGCCGATTGCGCGAAGCCGAGGAATGAGCTTGCCGCACCTGCGATATGCGGAAAGGGCCCCAGCGCCGCCGCGGTGCCGAGCGGGAAGACAAAGCCCATGCAGAAGGCAAAGACCGTCATCGGCGCGATGATGGTGGCCACGGTTGAGATGCCGAGCCAGGGCAGCGCGGCGACTGTCACGCCGGCGACGCTGGCGAGCAACAGGATGCAGCCGAACAGGCGTTCCAGGCCGATGCGATGCATCAGGCGGTCGGCCAGCAAGGTGCCACCGACGAAGCCCACCACCTGGATCGTGATGAGATAGGCGAAATTCTCGGTCTTCACGCCAAGCACTTCGATGAACACGAAGGGCGAGGCAAACAGGAAGGCGAAGAAGGTGCCGAAGGCAAAGACCATCGTCACGCCATAGCCAAGATAGGTGCGATCGCGCAGCAGGCTGCGCACGTTGCGGGCAAAGCCCAGCGCGCGCAGCGCATGCATGTCGCGGCTTCGCACCGTCTCGTCGACGACGGCCAGAATCAGGATCAGCGTCAAGCCGGCCCAGATGGCGAGGAAGGCGAAATTCGCGCGCCAGCCAAACCAGACCAGCAGATAGCCCCCGATAACGGGCGCGAGCGCGGGCGATACGCCGATTACCGTGCCCATGCGGGCCAGCATCGAGGCCGCCTGGTCGCGCTCATGCATGTCGCGGATGATGGCAAGCACGATGACCACGCCGGCGCCGCCGCCCAGCGCCTGCAGGAAGCGCAATACGATCAGTGCGTTCATGCTGGGGGCGAAGCCCGCGGCTGCCGATGCGACCAGGAACAGCAGCGTGCCCGCGATCAGCGGGGGCTTGCGGCCATAGCGATCGGAAACGGGCCCCCACACCAGCTGCGACAGCGCGAAGCCCACCATGTAGACGCCCAGCGTAAGCTGGGCATGCGCGATCGAGGTGTCGAATTGCGCCACCAGCGTCGGTAGCGACGAGATGAAGATATCGGTCGCCATCTCGCCGAGGCACAGGATCGCCGCCATGACGGCAATCAGGGGCAGGGAAGCGGGCTTCAGGCGCATGATGACCACGCAGTCAGGTCAGAGGGCCGCGCACTATAGGAAGGGCGACTCGGCCTGTCCAACCACGGGCCCGTGGCTAACTCTGTTGCGAAAGCCGGTGGCGCTGCGGGTACAGGAAGAAGAAATAGACGAGCAGCGCGCAACAAACGAAGGCGCTCATCAGCAGCGCCATGGGGCCGGCGGTGCCGTCAAAGACCGCAATGCCGGCGATGCCGCTGACGGAAGAAAGCATCGCCTGCTGGAATCCGGCGAGCGAGGATGCCGTTCCGGCCAGATGCGGATGGGCCCCCAGCAGGCCGGCGAATCCCAGCGGCATGATGAAGCCCATGGCGAAGGACACGCCCATCAAGGGGGTCATGATCGTGACGACGGAAGCAAGGGGCGACAGGGCCATTGCAGTCATCACCAGCATCGCGGTCACCGCTACGAACAACGCCATGCGAAACAGGCGGACCGGCGCGATGCGGCGCGCCAATCGGCTGCACAGCAGCGAGCCGATCATGAAGGTCACGGCGATGGCGGTGAAGAGCAGGCCGAATTCCGATGGCGCCAGGCCGAAGGCGCGGAAGACGAATGGTCCGGACG
>CAXNFA010000134.1:0-5633 GCA_964201105.1 Alphaproteobacteria bacterium
GATGTCGAGGACCGCAACCCGGTCTGTTTTCTGACCTCGCCGCCCACGGCGTCGGAGCCGAAGGACGCCCGCCGCACCGGCATCGTGCTGCAGGTCTATCACCGCCCCGGCCTGAAGCAGCGCGACGTCGTAACCTCCAAATTCGGCTACGCCTTCAAGGATGGCGCAACGGCGGTGTTCGAGGTCGATGGCCAGAAGGTGACGCTTTTCACCAAGGATGACGCCGCCTGGACCTACACGGAAAAGGACGACAAGACGATTGTCGACGCCATGAAGCGGGGCAACGAGCTGGTGGTGCGCGGCACCTCCGCCCGGGGCGTGGCGACGGTCGATCGCTATTCGCTCAGCGGCTTTTCTGCCGGCCTCGCCGAGATCAACAAGGCCTGCAATATCCGCTAAGGCCGTCTTGCCGGCGGCCTGAAACAGCTAAGTCCTTGTTTCAGGCCATGTCCTTGGCTTTGCTCCGGCGGACGCGACCCCGCCCTGTGGATAATTCGCCCCCATTGGGATAGAAGCTGCGCCATGACCGTGCGCGACGCCCCCATTGAGAAGACCATGACCCCCGCCCCGGCGGCGGATCAGGGGCCCGCGCGCGCCGATAAGGTCAACCTCGTCGGCCTGACGCGCGAGGAAATGGCGGCGGCGCTGGTGGCCGCTGGCATCCCCGACCGCGCAGTGAAGATGCGCGTCGGCCAGCTCTGGCACTGGATCTACTACCGCGGCGTCCGGAATTTCGACGAGATGACCAACATCTCGAAGGATCTGCGCCGCGACCTCGCCGACACCTTCGAGGTGAAGCGGGGCGAGGTCGTCACCTGCCAGCAGTCGACCGACGGCACGCGCAAATGGCTGCTGCGCTATGGCACCAATTCGGAAATCGAAACCGTCCACATCCCCGAGGAAGACCGCGGCGCGCTCTGCGTCTCCTCGCAGGTTGGCTGCACGCTCAACTGCCGCTTCTGCCACACCGGCACGATGCCCTGGGTGCGCAACCTGACGGCGGCGGAAATCGTCGACCAGATGATGGTGGCGCGCGACACGATCGGCGAATGGCCCTCGCCCAGTGGCACGCGCATGATCTCCAACATCGTCATGATGGGGATGGGCGAGCCGCTCTATAACTACGACAACGTCGCCAAGGCGCTGCGCATCATCATGGACGAGGAGGGCATCAGCCTGTCCAAGCGCCGCATCACGCTCTCGACCTCGGGCGTCGTGCCGATGATCGAACGGGTGGGCCGCGAACTTGGCGTGGGGTTGGCCATCTCGCTGCACGCGGTGCGCAACGATATCCGCGACCAGATCGTGCCGATCAACCGCAAATACCCGATCGAACAGTTGCTGCAGGCCTGCCGCGATTATCCCACCGCCGCCAACTCGCGCCGCATCACCTTTGAATATGTGATGCTGAAGGGCATCAACGATTCGGTGGCCGACGCGAAGGAGCTGGTGCGCCTGATCAGCGGCATTCCCGCGAAAGTAAACCTCATCCCCTTCAACCCCTGGCCGGGCAGCCCCTATGAATGCTCCGACCAGACGGCCATCGACGCCTTTGTCGAGGTGGTGAACCGCGCCGGCTATTCCTCGCCCGTGCGCACCCCGCGCGGCCGCGACATCATGGCCGCCTGCGGCCAGCTCAAGTCCGCCAGCCAGAAGGTGCGGGCGAGTGAGAAGTTGGCGTAGAAATTCTGCCGGGGGGCGGGATGATTGTCGAAATTGTCGGTTCTTTCGTTCTCTTGTTTTTTCCCCTTCGAATCATCTGTCGCCGCGCCGGGCTTCACTGGTCGGCGGCGTATGCCGTTCTCGTACCAGGCGCTGGGCTTTTGGCCATCCTGCTGCTACTCGCCTTTTCTGAATGGCCCGCGCTACGCGACGTCCATGCGCAACAAGGGGAGGGCTAGCGGTGGAGTTGCAGTTTCTATCGCCCGGGCAAGCGGCTGGCATACTGCTTCCGTTGTTGGCTTTCCTCGGCCTTGTTATTTGGGCATGCGTCAGAATCGCCCGAAAGACCGGCTACTCTGGTTGGTGGGGCGTGGCCTCCGCTGTGGTCCCCTTTGTGGGGCTCGTGACTTTGTGGCGTTTGGCCTTCATTCGCTGGCCAGCTTTGGATCGCAAGACCTCGTAGCGCACGGCTTGCTCGCCCGACGCCTTTCCCTATACTCCGCGCGCCATCGCCCTACCGGGCCCCGAGAGAGCCGAGATTTCCATGACCGACGCCAAGAAACCCGCCATCAAGAAGGTTGTCCTTGCCTATTCGGGCGGGCTCGACACCTCGGTCATCCTGAAATGGCTGCAGCAGACCTACGCTTGCGAAGTCGTCACCTTCACCGCCGACCTTGGCCAAGGTGAAGAACTCGAACCCGCGCGGCGCAAGGCCGAGATGGCGGGCGTGAAGCAGATCTTCATCGAAGACCTGCGCGAGGAATTCGTCCGCGACTATGTCTTCCCGATGTTCCGCGCCAATGCGCTCTACGAAGGCATGTATCTGCTCGGCACCTCGATCACCCGGCCGCTGATCGCCAAGCGCCAGATCGAGATTGCGAAACAGGTCGGCGCCGACGCCGTGTCGCATGGCGCGACCGGCAAGGGCAACGACCAGGTGCGTTTCGAGCTCACCTATTACGGCCTCAACCCCGACATCAAGGTGATCGCGCCGTGGCGCGAATGGGATCTCACCTCGCGCACCAAGCTGATCGAATTCGCCGAGCAGCACCAGATTCCCATCGCCAAGGACAAGCGCGGCGAAGCGCCCTTCTCGGTCGACGCCAACCTTCTGCACTCGTCGTCAGAGGGCAAGGTGCTGGAAGACCCGTGGGTGGAACCCGATTCCATCGTCTACCAGCGCACCATCTCGCCGGAAGAGGCGCCCGACAAGTCGACCTATATCGAGATCGGCTTTGAAAAGGGCGACCCTATCTCCATCGACGGCACGGCCATGTCGCCGGCGACCTTGCTGACGAAGCTGAACGAGTTCGGCAAGGCCAATGGCATCGGCCGGCTCGACCTGGTGGAAAACCGTTTCGTCGGCATGAAGTCGCGCGGCGTCTATGAGACGCCGGGCGGCACGATCCTCTATGTCGCCCATCGTGGCATCGAGCAGATCACGCTCGACCGCGGCGCCGGCCATCTGAAGGACGAACTGATGCCGCGCTATGCGGAGCTCATCTACAACGGCTTCTGGTTCTCGCCGGAGCGCGAGATGCTGCAGGCGTTGATCGACAAGTCGCAGGAGAATGTCAGCGGCACGGTGCGGCTCAAGCTCTACAAGGGCAACGTCACCGTCGTCGGCCGCAAGTCGCCCAAGAGCCTCTATTCGCTCTCGCATGTGACATTTGAAGAAGACGCGGTCTATGACCAGCGCGACGCCGCCGGCTTCATCAAGCTCAACGCGCTGCGGTTGAAGCTGCTGGGGCGTCGCGGGCAGCTGTAGTCACAAACAACTTCATCATGCCGGCCTGCGCCGGCATGATGCGAGAGCCTAGACTTTCGGCACCGCAATCCCGCGCCGCAGACACGCCGTCTTCACGGTGTTCTGCAGCAGGCTTGCAATCGTCATTGGGCCGACGCCGCCGGGCGACGGCGTGATCGCGCCGGCCACCTTCACCGCTTCCGGGAAGTTCACGTCGCCCACCAGCCTGCCCTTGCCGTCCGGCGTGGGGATGCGGTTGGTGCCGACATCGATGACAAAGGCACCGGGCTTCACCCAGTCGCCTCGCACCATCTGCGGCTGACCCACGGCGGCGACCAGGATGTCGGCGCTGCGGCAAAGGCCGGGCAGGTCGGCCGTCTTGCTGTGCGCCATCGTCACCGTGCAACTTGCACGCAGCAATAGCTGCCCGATCGGCTTGCCGACGAGATTGGACCGCCCGATCACCACCGCGTGCTTGCCGGCGAGCGATCCACCGAAGAGTTCCAGACCAAATCTCTCCAAAATCGTCATGCAGCCCATCGGCGTCGCCGGCACGATGCCGTCCTCGCCCGCGAGCAGGCGGCCCGCATTCACGACATGGAGGCCATCGACATCCTTGTCGGGATCGATGTGCGAAATGACGCGGCGTTCCGACACGCGCTTCGGATCGGGGAAGGGCAGCTGCACCAGGATGCCGTCCACCGCCGGGTCGGCATTCAGCCGGTCGACGACAGCGATGACCTCGGCTTCGCTCGCGCTGGCGGGCAGGCGTTCCTCGATGGAATGCATGCCGACGGCCTTGGCCATGCGGCCCTTGCTGGCGACATAGACCATGCTGGCCGCGTCCTCGCCCACCAGCACCACGGCCAGGCCCGGCGTGATGGCGTGGCTCGCCTTCAGCGCCGCCACCTGCTTCGCCACCTCGCCGCGCACCTGCTCTGCCAGTGCCTTGCCGTCGATCACCTTCGCATCAGCCATCAAGTCCGTCCTTCCAGGATATGAGCGCCGCCAGCAGCGCGGGCGGATCGCCCGCCACCTGCACCACCTTGCGCCGCGAAATCTCGCCGCTGGCCAGCGTCAGCCGGTTGGGGGCCAGGCCCCAGGCCTTCGCCAGCAGGCGGATGACCGCGTCATTGGCGCGGCCGCGATCCGGCGCTGCCGTGACCTTGACCTTCAGCACCGGCCCGTCCGGCCCCGGCGCCACGCCGTCGATGCGGTCATGGGCGGCCTTGGGCGTCACCTGCAGCGCGACGGTGACGCCGCGCGCATTGGCGCGGAAGGGGCTCAGGCGACCAGCATCTCGAAAATCAGGTCGCGCAGGAAATAGAGCAGCAGAATCAGGATGATAGGCGAAATGTCGATGCCGCCCAGGTTGGGCAGGATACGGCGGATGGGCCGTAGCGCCGGTTCCGTCACGCGATAGGTGAAGTCGCCGATCATGTAGACGACGCGGTTCGACGTGTTGACCACGTTGAAGGCGACCAGCCAGGACAGGACAGCGGAAATGATCAGCACCCAGATGTAGATGGTGATCAGCGATGAGATCAGGTTGGCGAAGGCAATCATGCGGGTCGCGGTCTCCCTTCCCGGGTCAGGGGGCGGCTGCGGCCGGGGCGCGCGAAACCGGATGGATCGGACGCCAAGGGCCAACGGTTTCAGGCATTTAACCCATGGAACCATCGGCCGTCCAGCCACGCGGTACTGCGCCGCGATCACGCCTGTTGCGCGCCTTCTGCGCCTTGACAGGCCGGGGGGCCGCACCCATTATCCGCCCGCCTTTCGGCCCCCTTTTCCGGGGTGTCCGCCGCGATCGTGGGGCAGTAGCTCAGATGGGAGAGCGTCGCGTTCGCAATGCGAAGGTCAGGGGTTCGATCCCCCTCTGCTCCACCACTTCCTTATCTTTCCGTCGAGAATCCCTCCGGATGGCTGCAACGCGGTCATCCGTTTGCCGCCGGGTTTGGTAAACTCGACCAACCCAACGCAGGTGGGGAGGGGGCCGTGACCAAGATCATTTCCATCGGACTGGCGGGCCTGCTGCTGGCCAGCAGCAGCGTGGCCCTGGCGCAAGTGCCGGACCGCCGCGCGATTCCCGGACGCGAGGCGCCGTCGGGCGCCGCCACAGCGCCCCGGCCGGCGCCCGTGGAGGTCGTGTTCAGCGACTCCGAAAAGCGCATCATTGGCGACTATTTCCGCAAGGAAGGCCGCAGCGGTCTCGATGAGGAAT
>CAXNFA010000135.1:0-5586 GCA_964201105.1 Alphaproteobacteria bacterium
CGATGAAGCAACACACTTTGGTGGTGCCAATGTCGAGGGCGGTGATCAGCTGACTGCGTCCGGCGGCCATGACTCTGCGTGTCCTTAGGTGTTCTGACCAGGTTCACGAACGCGAATCACCTCATCCGGCGAAAGCCGGAGAATGAGACGGTCGGAAACCCGGAGATCGATGACGAGCAACTCGCGCTCGAGAATTTTCTGTTCCGCGTCGAGTAGCACCAGGCGCTGCAGCGCTTGGTCCGCTTCCAGCTCAGGCAGCAGAACGTCCACACCATTGTGGAGACGCAGGTTCCAGCGCCGGCCGCCGACGCGCACCGCCGCCTCCACCCGCGCCTGCACGGTGGGCTGGCTGTTGAGCAGGTCAAGAAGTGCGGCAGCGTGCTTCGCCGCGTCGTCGCCCACCACCATGGGCAGGCGGGCGTACCGGCCCAGGTCCTGCCCCGTAATGACGATGCCATCGCGGTCGATCAGGCGAAGCTCGCCCTTGTTCTGCCACAGCGCGAAGGGTTCGCGTTCCTCCAGCCTGACCTCGATCGTGGACGGCAGGCGGCGGGCGATGTTCGCCGTCCGCACCCAGCCGACACTTTCCAGCCGCTCGCGCGCGGCGGCGAGGTCGAAGGTCAGGATGGGGTCGTCGCGCCGCGCGCCCAGTGCTG
Organism: Alphaproteobacteria bacterium; assembly: GCA_964201105.1. GTDB lineage: Bacteria > Pseudomonadota > Alphaproteobacteria > SHVP01 > SHVP01 > CANJEJ01. Next base: position 657 of record CAXNFA010000135.1, read on the forward strand.
CAATGACCAGGCGCTGGTCGGCCTTGTTGCGTCCGGAAAGGTGGACTTCCTGCACGGTCAGCCCGAACAGCTGGCTCGTCTGCGCAACGACAAGACGTGACGCTTCATTCACGTGGCGCACGCCGTCGAGCAGGACGAAGCCAACAGCTAGAGCAAGCGCCACCACACCACCGACGCTCCACAGGGCGCGACGGCGCAGGCGCGAGCTGCGCATGTGCGTTTCCGGCTCTGCCGCCGGCACGACAAGGCGCTGGTTTAGCGACGGCATGACGAATCCTCCAGCAGCCAGAGGCACAGGGATTCGAAGTCGACGCCGGCATGGGCCGCAAGTTCGGGCACCAGCGACACCGGTGTGAAGCCAGGCTGGGTGTTGATCTCCATAAGGTAGATCTCGCCCGTGCCATCCGGCGTATCGTCCCAGCGCATGTCGGAGCGCGAGACACCTCGGCAACCAAGCGCCTGATGCGCCTTGAGCGCCATGTCCATGGCCTGCTGGTACTTGTCAGCCGGGATCGGCGCCGGGCAGAAATGCTCGGCCTCGCCCTTGGTGTATTTCGCTTCATAGTCGAAGAAGCGGTGATGCGAACGGATCTCCGTGACGCCAAGCGGACGGTCGCCCATGATGGCCGCCGTCAGTTCGCGACCCGGGACATAGCGTTCGACCAGGACGTGGTCGCCGTAGTGCCAGGCTTCGCTGTCAAAGGGCGCGTGGTTGCTGCCGTCGAAAACGACCTTGACGCCGACGCTCGAGCCTTCGTTGATCGGCTTTACGACATAGGGCGCCGGCATGACATGGCCTGCCAACACCTGGTCGCGATGGAAAACAGAGCCCTGCGTGCAGCGGATGCCCGCGCGCTCAAACAGGATCTTGGCCGTCGGCTTGTCCATGGCGATGCTGGACGCCAGCACGCCTGAATGCGTGTAGGGGATGCCGAGCACTTCAAGCACACCCTGGATGCAACCATCCTCGCCGAAACGGCCATGCAGCGCGTTGAAGGCAATGTCCGGCTTGAGCCCGGCCAGGATGTTGCCGACATTGTGACCCACGTCGATCGGCGTGACGCGGATATCGCGGCGACGCAGCGCATCCACAACGGCCGCCCCACTCACCAGCGACACCTCGCGCTCTGCCGACCAGCCGCCCATCAGGACGGCGACATGTTGCGGGGTGGCGGTCATGCGCCCTCCCCCGCCTTGCGGCCGATGCGCTGGATTTCCCATTCCAGCGTGACGCCAGACGTTTCCAGCACCCGGCGGCGCACGATCTCGCCCAGTTCCTCGATATCGGCGGCAGTGGCATCGCCGGTGTTCTCGAGGAAATTCGTGTGTACCGGCGACACGCGGGCGCCACCCAGCACCAGCCCGCGGCAGCCGGCGCGATCGACAAGTTCCCAGGCCCGCGGCGTCCCATTGGGGCCGCCCGGATTGGTGAACGTGCTGCCGCCCGTGCGCGTGCGCACCGGCTGGCTGTCCTCGCGCTTGCGGCGAATCTCGTCCATGCGCGCCGTGATTTCGGTGGCGATGCCGGGTGTCCCGCGCAGGCGGGCCGAGGTGAAGATCCAGCCATCCGGCACGGCGGCGTGGCGATAGGTGAAGCCAAGATCGGCCGTGGTCAGGCGATGAAGACGGCCCTGTGCATCGACCGCCTCCGCTTCCACCACCACATCCTTCATCTCGCGGCCATAGGCCCCGGCATTCATACGCAACGCGCCGCCGATCGTGCCAGGGATGCCAATGAGGAATTCGAGGCCGGCAATGCCGGCTTCGGCGGCCGCGCGGGCGACAATCGGATCCATCGCAGCGGCGCCTGCGATCACATCCATTCCATCGATGCGGATATCGTTGAATTCGCGGCCGAGCTTCACCACCACGCCAGCAACGCCCCCATCGCGGACGAGCAGGTTGGAGGCAACGCCGATGATGGACACGCCCACATCGCCAGGCACCTGGGCCAGAAAGGCGGCGAGGTCAGCGGTGTCAGCCGGCGTGAACAGCACATCCGCCGGACCGCCGACCTTGAACCAGGCGATGCGAGACAGCAGGTACCCGGCGTCATAACGGCCACGCACCGCGGGTAAGCGAGCAATGAGGGAGGGATTGGTCATCGCAATGCCCATCACGACGCCCCGAGCAGCCGGCCGGATGGCAGCAGCGGCGCGAGTTCCTGCGGCAAGCTGTGGGCCCAGGCCGTGATGTTGCCCGCGCCCAGGCAGACGACCATGTCGCCCGCGCGAACCAGGGGCGCGACGGTACGCGCCAGATCTTCGCCGCGCGACAGCGGCACGACATTGCGATGGCCGTGGCGCTGCAGGCCTTCGACCAGGGCTTCGCGGTTGACGCCATCGATCGGGCTTTCGCCTGCCGGGTAGATGTCCGCCATGACCACCGTGTCGGCATCGGCGAAGCAGGTGCAGAATTCTTCAAACAGGTCGCGCACGCGGGTATAGCGATGCGGCTGCACCACAGCAATGACGCGGCCCTGCGTCACGGTGCGGGCGGCGGCCAGCACGGCGGCGATTTCCACCGGATGATGGCCATAATCATCGATCACCGTCACGCCGCCGGCGCTCCCGGTCTTGGTGAAACGGCGCTTGACGCCTTTGAAGCTTGCGAGAGCTGCCTTCACCACGTCTTCGCCGATGCCCATTTCCTGGGCGACGGCAAAGATGGCGAGCGAGTTCTGCACATTGTGCTTGCCTGGCATATTGAGCCGGACATTGGAGATGCGTCGCTGCTCGTCGCGCACGCGATCGGTGATGACGACGTCATAGACCGAGCCAAGATCGGCATAGCGCAGATTTTCGGCCCGAATGTCGGCAAGCAGGCTGAAACCATAGGTGACGAGCTTGCGGTCCGTCACCCGCCCGCACAGGGCGTGAACTTCCGGATGGTCGATGCACATGGCCGCGAAGCCATAGAAGGGGATGTTCTCGACAAAGGTCTGGAAGGCCTTCTTCGCCGCATCGAAGTCGCCGTAGAAGTCCAGATGCTCGGGGTCGATGTTGGTGACGACGGTGATTGTCGCCGGGAGCTTGATGAAGGTGCCGTCGGATTCGTCGGCTTCCACCACCATCCATTCGCCGGTGCCAAGGCGCGCATTGGTGTTGTAAGCGTTGATGATGCCGCCGTTGATGACCGTGGGGTCGAATCCCGCCTGGTCGAGCAGCGCGGCCATCATCGACGTGGTCGTCGTCTTGCCATGCGTGCCGCCCACGGCGATCGCCCACTTGAAACGCATCAGCTCGGCCAGCATCTCGGCTCGGCGCACAACCGGGATCATCGCGGCGCGGGCGGCAGCGACTTCCGGGTTATCACGCTTCACTGCCGTGGAAACGACGATGACGCGGGCTTCGCCCAGGTTGTCGGCACTGTGGCCCTTGCTGACCTTGATGCCGAGACCGCGCAGGCGCTGCACATTGGCGCTGTCCGCCATGTCGCTGCCCTGCACCTGATAGCCGAGACTGTGCATCACCTCGGCAATGCCGCTCATGCCGATCCCGCCGATGCCGACGAAATGAATGATGCCGATATCGAGGGGCAAGCCCTTCATGCTGCGGCGTCCGTGGGGTGAGAGTAATGACCATTGGCGCCGGAGACGCGTTCGACCAGGTCGGCCAGCTGCACAGCCGCGTCAGGCTGGCCGATGCGCCGCGCCGCGGCGGCTGCCTCGACCAGATAGTGCGGCGTCGACAGCAATGCGTTGAGGCGCGCAGCGAGGTTTTCGGGGGTGAATTCCCGTTGCCCGATGGTCCAAGCGCCGCCCGCCTCGCTCAGGGCACGGGCGTTGGCGGTCTGGTGATCGTCGGTGGCAAACAGATAGGGCACGAGCAATGCGGGTCGGCCCACGGCGGCGAGTTCCGCCACGGTCGATGCGCCGCTGCGGGCGATGACGAGATGCGCGGCCGCGAGACGGTTCGGCACGTCGGCGAAGAAGGTGGCGAGCTCGGCCTTCACCTGCAGCGCGAGATAGGCGGCGCGCACGCGCTCGATGTCCTCGGCCCGGCACTGCTGGTCGATGCGAAGGCGCGAACGCAGCCCGGCGTCGAGACGCGCGACAGCCTCCGGCACCACCTTGGAGAAGATAGCGGCGCCCTGGCTGCCACCGGTGACGAGCAGGCGAATCTCACCCTCTTCCACTGGCACGGGATAGGCCGTTTCGCGCTTTTCCAGAATCGCGCTGCGCACCGGGTTCCCGGTCACGCTGGCCCGCGGCCTGTCGCGCTCGGCGAGCTTCTCGGTGCGGGCAAAGGACAGCGCGATGCCTGCGGCACGGCCTGCCATCAGGCGATTGACGCGGCCCAGCACCGCATTCTGTTCGTGCATCGTGACGGAGGTCCCCAGCCGTGCGGCGGCTAACATGGTTGGCAGGGAGGGATAGCCGCCGAAACCGACCACGGCTTGGGGCCGCAGACGGGGGAGGAGGGCACGGGCCTGGATGACCCCCGCCACGATGTTCAGGAAGCCGTTCATCTTGCCGCCCACGCCGCGGGCGGACAGCGTCCCCGCGCGGATGAGGTGACGGTCGATGCGGCCGAGCGTGCCGCCATAATCGGCGCCACGCTTGTCGGTGATAAGCGCGAGGCGGTGCCCCCGCGCGAGTAGCTCGTTGGCCAGTGCCTCCGCCGGAAACACATGGCCGCCGGTGCCGCCCGCCGCCAGGACAATGCAGGAAGACGCGGTCATCGCGCCCCCCGCAACACGGCGTTGAGCGGCGCGCGCGCCGCTGGCGGGGCTGAATTCGACCAGGCCGGCGTAGCGCGCGAACGGGTCAGCGCGAGGGCGTAGCCAAAACCCATCGCGAGCGCGAGCGTCGATGAACCGCCATAGCTGATGAAGGGCAAGGTCATGCCCTTCGCCGGTAGCAGACTGACATTCACGCCCATGTTGATGACGGCCTGCAAGCCGACCTGGGCAAAGAGTCCCGTGCCCG
>CAXNFA010000136.1:0-5468 GCA_964201105.1 Alphaproteobacteria bacterium
GGGACTTCACGCCGCTCTCCTTCGATCTCACGAATAACGTCACCAAGCTGATCACGAAGGAGATCGACGCCTTCTTCATCTATGAACTGACCAAGACGCTGGTGGAACGCTGGGACGACCTGCGGGCCGTGCATGCGGCGGTGCCGGCGCTGCGGCTGGAAGACGTGCTGCGCCAGTCGACGGCCCCGTTCCATCCCGGCGCGGTTCGCTATCTCAGCGAACATGGCGTGATGTAGGACCGGGCGTGCAGCCGCCTTTTTTTCCCGGCGGACCTTCGACGGCTTTCCACCTTTGCTTCCGCCCTCCGCGCCCTTCAACCCCGGCGCCGCGCGCTACTTCCACGAACGCGGCTTCCTGTCGCCGCCCTATCTGATGCCGGTGAATCCCAGGATCGCCTTCGCCGCCGCATCCGGATCGTTCCAGGGCAGGAAGGGCTTGCCGGGCAGGGTGACGTGTTGTGCGCCCTTGACCAGCGCAGCGGCTGCGGGGGCATGTTTCGCCATCGCGTCCTGGTCGGCGGAGACGAAGAGCGTTGGGCAGTCGATGCCCTTCAGCCCGGCGGCCAGGTCGTAATCCTTGTAGGCCGTCAGGCCCCAGTGATAGCGGCTGTAGATGTTGAAGGCCTCGGTGAAGACCAGGCGCATCTGCTCGCGCTCGGGCCCGAAGCGGCGCTCCAGCCGCTGCCACATCTCCTGCACATGGCTGCCGTCCTGCACCGGTGACGGCTCGCCAAGTTCGGCCATATAGGCCTTGTGGCCGGCGGGCTCGGCGGGCGGCGTGGCGAAGGCAATCAGATGCGTGGCGCGGCCCGGTGCCTGACGGATGATTTCGGCGGCGATGCCGACGCCGATCTCGGCGCCCACCAGCACGAAGCGTTTGGCACCCAGCGCGTCGATTGCCTCGATATGGCGGCGCGCATATTCGGGAAAGTCCTGCTGCGTCAGCGTCGACGGCGACATGCCATAGCCCGGCGCATCCAGGCCCCAGGCCTGGGCGTGCTGGCCGACCTTGGCGATGGTGCGCTCGAACTGGCGCGACGACAGTGGCCACTGGTGCAGGAAGAAGACGAAGGGCGTGGTGTCGCCGGCAGACACGACGCGCGCGTGAATCTGCTCCTGCGGCTTGGGCGTGGTGATGTAGAAAACGCGTTGTTCCTGGGCCATGGCTCACCTGAACGGGGAAGCCGGCATGGTGGCGCAAGGGCGCGGATGATGCCAGTGCTTTGCGATCAGCGGCGTCGCAGGAGCAGGAGGGTCAGCAAGCCGGCAATCGGCAGGATGAAAGCCTGCGGCGCATCCATGGCCCACAATGTCGCGCCACTGGTCGCACACCAGGCCAGCGGCAGCACAAGAAGCAGCCCGCGCAAGCTCGGAACAGTCATCAGCAAAATGCCCAGGGTTGCCAGCACGGTGGGGTCGGGCGCCAGGCCGACGATTTCGCCGTAGGCTAGCGGCCGGCCGGTGAGAAGCGCCAGCAAGGGGTAAAGCAGGGCGACAGCCAGCAGCGTCATCCCCAGGCCGAAGGGGACACCGCGCCTGCCATCCGCGCTAGCGCTTGTCAGCAGCGCCGTCCGCGCGAGCAGCGCCGCCTGCACGAAAAACGCCGCGCCGAACCACACCGCCGCCCAGTTGATGGACGCATAGCGTTGCAGGTGGAAGGCCCAACCGGTCCAGGCCCAGCCGAAGGCGAGCAGCGTGAGCGCAGCGCGCGGAAGCAACGGGTGCCGCCGCCAGCCAAGAATCAGAACAAGGAGTCCGGCGGCGAGGACAGGAAGTTGCCCCGGCCACACCGCCTCGTTGTAGCGCAGGAACAGCCGCGCATAGGTCTCGGGCGAAAACAGCAGGAAGTCGGTCAGCGAATAGGTCCACCATTCGCTCATGCCAGCGCGGCGACCTCGCGGGCGATGCGGTTGCGTAAGGTTGCATCGGGCAGGGGGCCATTGGCTGCTGCCATGTTTTCCTGCACATGCGCGACACGGCTGGTCGCCGGGATGATGACGGTGACGGCGGGGTGGGCGAGGGTGAATTTCAGCAGCGCCTGCGCCCAGCTTGCCGCACCGATCTCCGCCGCCCAGCCGGGCAGCGGCTGGCGCGCGAGGCGCCGGGTCAGCGCGCCCTGGCGGAAGGGGCGGTTGACGATGACGGCAATGCCGCGGTCGGCGGCCAGCGGCAGGATGCGCTCTTCCACCTCGCGGTCCAGCGGGTTGTAGGTGACCTGGATGAAGTCGATCGTCTCGCGCCGCATCACCTCTTCGAAGTCGCGATGGCGGCGGCCCTCCGACGTTGTGATGCCGGTGTAGCGCAGCTCGCCTGCCGCCTTCATTGCCTGCAGCGTCTTCAGGTGATCCTGCCATGACACCAGGTTGTGAACCTGCAGCAGGTCGAAGCGCGGCACGGCCCAGTAGCGGCGCGACTCCTCGATCTGTCTCGGGCCAGCGTTCCCGCTGGAAATCCAGACCTTGTCCGCCGCGAACAGCGCGGGCATCGGGCCCAGCTTCGCCAGCGCATCGCCGACCACGGCCTGGGAAGAGCCATACATCGGCGAGGAATCGATCATCCCGCCGCCGCCGGCAAAGAAGGCGCGCATGACGGCAGCGCATTCCTCGCGGGCGGCGCGATCGTCGCCGACATTGAAGGTAATCCAGGTGCCCAGTCCGATGGCCGGGATGGTTTCGCCGCTGGACGGAATGACGCGCCGCGACGCGCTGCCCTGCGCCCAGGTGGCACGGGGCAGCCATGGCGTGGCGGCGAGAACGCCCAGTCCCTGCAAGAAGCGGCGCCGGTCGGGTGTGATGCGCATCACGCAATGCTGCGACAGCTGTGTGATTTCGGCAATGCACAGTTTTGCCAGGCGGAATCCTGAATCAATTCTGTGACGGGCGGGGGCAGGCGCGGGTCGATTCGCGCGCGGCGTGGCAAAGCTGGTTCACCGGCAACGGTATCTGGAGGGTCTCGTTTGTAGGGCGTCTGGCGAGCCACGCAGGCCGCGCAGACAGGAAGAAGGCAGTCCTTTTTCCTGAAGGAACAAGAATGGGGCCGACACGATGACGTCATCCTTTACCGCAACGCTCGCACTCCAAGCCGCGGCCAACAGCACGACGTTTGGCGGCGGGCATGCGGTGCCAGGTCTTGCCGCGGACAATCCGCTGGTCGCGCTCATGCTCGACAACAGCCCGGATTGCCTGCAACTGCTCGACCTCGATGGACATTTCCTGTTCATGAACGGACCAGGCCTTGCGTTGCTGGAGATCGACGACGTGGCGCCGCTGCAGGGCCAGCCCTGGGCGCGCCTGTGGCCGGTTGATGCGGCCGTGATGGTTACCGCGAGCATCGAGGCGGCCGCACGCGGCGAGCAGACACGATTCTCTGCATTCGCGCCAACCCCCCGGGGCACGCCGAAATGGTGGGATGTCATCGTATCGTCGGTGCGCGGTTGTGACGGTGCGCCGGCCCAGATCATGTGCGCGCTACGCGACATCACGGAATTGAAGCAGGGCGAAATTGCCCTCAAGGAGGCGCTCGATGCGCGGGAAGCGCTGCTTTACGAAGTCAACCACCGCGTGAAGAACAGCCTGGCGCTGGTGACGAGCCTGCTGACCCTTCAGTCAAGCCATGCCAAGGAGCCCCGGTTGAAGCAGACGTTGGACGAGGCGCGAAGCCGCATAGGCGTTGTCGCCCAGGTCCACCAGCGCCTGTACCAGACCAACCGGCACAATGATGTGGACCTTGGCCCCTTCCTCGCCGACATCGCCCAGGACGTGGTGGGCGTCTTCGACCCGGAGGGTCGAGTCGCGCTGGAGACCGACTGTGCGCCAGACATCATCCTTGGTCTCGACAAGGCGGTGCCGCTTGCATTGCTGACCAGTGAGCTCATCACCAACTCGCTCAAATATGCCTTCGACGGGCGGCAGGGAATCCTGCACATCTCCCTGCACCGCAACGACGATCAGATTCACCTGTGCGTCTGCGACGACGGGCCGGGTCTGCCGGCCGGCTTCAGTGTCAATGGCGCGGGCGGCCTTGGCATGCGGATCGTGGGGGCGCTGACGCGGCAGATTCGCGCCCAGCTCAGCGCATCCAACGCGCCGGGGGCGTGTTTCGATATCGTCTTTCCCGCCGAATCGAAAAAGGGAACCGTGGCCCATGGCGCGGGTTGATCCTCTTGAAGTGGAGAGCATCATGAAGATCCTCATTGTCGAGGATGAAGCACTGCTGGCGATGGCGATGAAAGACTATCTCGCTGGCGCGGGCCATATCGTCGTCGGCCAGGCCGATGACTTTGACACCGCCGTCACCCTGGCCGCGGAAACGCAGCCCGACCTTGCGCTGGTCGACGTGAACCTGGTGGATGGCGACAGCGGTATCGAGGTGGCGAGCAGCCTCACCAAGCAGCGCGTCCCCTGCCTGATGGTCACCAGCAACTGCAACCCGATGCACGCCCTGGATGGGGCAGTGGGCTGCCTGCAAAAGCCCGTCAGCCCGTCCGCCCTGGTGCAGGCGGTGGCCGCTGCGCGCCAGAAGGTGCGCGGTTTGCCAGTGGGGCCGGTTCCGCGCGGGCTTGCGTTGTACTAGGCGTTGCCTGCGGGCTTGAACGTCATGGCGACCCCGTTCATGCAATAGCGCAGGTAGGTCGGCGCCGGTCCGTCGTCGAAGACATGGCCGAGATGGCCGCCGCAATTCGCGCAATGCACTTCCACCCGCAGCATGAACAGGCTGCGGTCCTGCTTCTCGCCGACGGCGTTGTCGAGCGGCTTGTAGAAGCTGGGCCAGCCGGTGCGGGAATCGAATTTCGTTTCCGATGAAAACAGCGGCTTGTCGCAGCCGGCGCAGGAAAAGGTGCCGCGGCGCTTTTCCGCGTCCAGCGGGCTCGACCCCGGATACTCGGTGCCGTGCTCGCGGAGCACGTTGTATTGTTGTGGCGTCAGGCGCTGGCGCCATTGCGCCTCGCTCAGCTTGAAGGGGAAATTGCCTTCGGTCTCCGCGGTGGCGCGGCGGCCTGTCAGGGCCGTTGTGCCCAAAAGGCCAAGTGCTGCGCCAAGAATGCCGAAGTTGAGTTTGCGTCGGTTGACCATGCCGTCCTCCAATTGGGCCCAGTCTACCTCAGCTGCGGTGTCTGGGTGAGGGCCCGTCAGAACAAACGGGCAATCTCGCGGGGCTGTGTTCGCCGGCTTGCATCCCGATTGCCTTGGCCGCGGTAAGGTAAGAGATGCCCCCGCCTCCGGGGGCCTTTTCCTCCTGCGGAGTGTATCCGATGAAAGTTTCTCTTCTGGCGGCCGTGTCGGTCGCCGCCATTGCCATGGCTGGCGCCGCCCAGGCCGCCCAGGTGGCGGCCCTCGTCGCGCCTGATACCATCGCCATGGTCGACACCGACGCGAAGCGCGTGACCGGCACCTGGAAGCTCACCGGCCTGCCCGCCGCGCTGGTGGGTATCGACGTCCGCCCGGCCGACGGCATGCTCTATGGCCTGAC
>CAXNFA010000137.1:0-5465 GCA_964201105.1 Alphaproteobacteria bacterium
GAGCTGCGCCACTTGCCACAAGGATGCCGCGGCAACCATGAAGGGCGTGGCGGCGCGCTATCCGGCCTTTGATGACGAGCAGAAACAGGTCATCAACCTGGAACAGCAGATCAACCAGTGCCGTGGCCGGCAGAAGCAGCCGGCGCTAGCCTGGGAATCGCGCGAACTGCTGGCGTTGACCGCCTTTGTCAGCCGGCAGTCGCTCGGCATGCCGGTTGCCGTGAAGATCGACGGGCCTGCCGCGCAAAGCTTCGCCCATGGCAAGGCCGAATATGAAATGCGGCGCGGCCAGCTCGATCTCAGCTGCGCGTCCTGTCACGAAAGCCAGGTCGGCGCCAAGTTGCGCGCCGAAGTGATCAGCCAGGGTCAGGTCAACGGATTCCCCATCTACCGCCAGCTCTGGCAAACCATGGGTTCGACGCAGCGAATGATTGCCTGGTGCAACGAGGCCGTGCGCGCCGAGCCCTACCCCGCGGGGTCGCAGGAGACGGTCAACCTGGAGCTCTATGCGAAGTGGCGCGGACGCGGCTTGCCAGTGGAAACACCCGCCGTTCGCCGCTGACGTCCACAACGAAAAACCCCGCCGGTTTGCGCCGGCGGGGTTTTGTTTGCCATTTCGGGATGCCTACTTCATCCGCAGCAGGATCGGCCGGTCGGTGGACGGATCGGTCTCGTCGCGAATCTTCTTCACCTGCGCCGGCGTCACTGTGGACGACTGGGCGCCCCAGGATGTGCGGACGAAGTTCACCACGTCGGCCACTTCCTGATCGTCCAGCGTCAGGCGGTATTGCGGCATGCGATACATGTCGGGCACGCCCGAAATGACCAGCCGGTTCGACCCGTTGAGCACCAGGTTGATCACCGATGCCGCATCGGTCTGCACCACGCCCGGGTTTCCGGCGATGGCCGGCAGATAGGACGCCCGGCCCTTGCCATCGGCGGCGTGGCAGGACGCGCAATCACGCATGTAGATCGCAGCGCCCGCCTTGGTGAAGGTCCGCTTGCGCAGGTCTTCGGTGGTCTTCTGGTCATAGGCCCAGGCCGCCTTGCCCTTTTCCATCTGGGGTGGCAGCGACTTCAGATACTTGGCCATCGCCTTCAGGTCGGCATCGGTCAGGTATTGCGTGCTGTTATTGACGACTTCGATCATCGTACCGGCGACGGCTGCATGCTTGTTGCGGCCGGTCTTGAGCAGCTGGAACAACTCGTCTTCGGTCCAGCGGCCGAGGCCGATGTTCTGATCGCCTGTCAGGTTGGACGCCATCCAGTGGTCAAGATTGCCGCCGGTCAGGTAGCTTGAGCCGCTCTCGTTGAGCGAGGCTTCCTGGCTCGCGATTCCGCGCGGGGTATGGCAGGCGCCGCAATGGCCCGGGCCCTGCACGAGATAGGCGCCGCGGTTCCACTCCGCGTCCTTGCCCTTCTTGGGCTCATAGCGGTCAAAGTCGGCGAAGACGACATTCCAGATCGCGAGCGGCCAGCGGCTATTGAGCGGCCATTTGGCCTCGCCCGACAGGTTCGGCTGCCTCACCGGTTTCACTTCCTTCATGAAGAAGTCGTACATGGCCGCGATGTCGGCCTCCGACATCTTGGCGTAGGACGGGTAGGGCATCGCCGGATAAAGGTGATGGCCATCCTTGGCCACGCCGCGCCGCACGGCCCGGTCGAAATCTTCCAGCGTGTAGTTGCCGATGCCGGTTTCCTTGTCCGGCGTAATGTTGGTGGCGTAGATCGCCCCGACCGGCGTCGCCATCTTGAGACCGCCGGCAAAGGCCTGGCCACCTTCGACAGAATGGCAGGCGACGCAGTTGGAGGCACGGGCGATATATTCGCCCTGGCTCATGGCCGGCTGCGCGGAGGCAGCGGACACGGCGGCGCATGCGGCAAAACCAAATGCCGCCAGCAGTCTCGCGATGGATTTCATGAGATCCCCTTCCCCCGAACGGATGCAGCAATTCAGTTGCGTCTTGATTCTTGCGGTTCTCACCACTGCAACGCTGCGTCCGATTTGCAGGATACAAGCTTAGGCTGAGTTGCGACTCAGTCAACAGCAGAGAAGGCGAGACAAGCTGTCTTCGTTTGTGCGGCGCACAAGGATGGGTTTGTGCGGTGCACAAGGACGGCCCGCCTTACTGCGCTGCAGCAAAGGCGTCGCCGCGCAAAACACGCTGGCTTACGGCACGAAGGCGCTAGGCTGGCCGTGTTGCGTGGGGCGGGGCCGCCATGGTGTTGAATAGACGATTTCTCGGCGGCATCGGCCGCGCGTTTTCCCATCGCAACTTCGCGGTGTACACAACGGGCGCCACGGTGTCGCTGGTCGGCACCTGGTTGCAGAAGGCGGCGGTTGGCTGGCTCGCCTGGGATCTGACGCGCGACCCGGCGATGGTCGGCATTGTCGTGTCGGCGGATCTTGTGCCAATGGTCGCGGTCAGTCCCTTCGCCGGCGTGATCGCGGACCGGCAGCGCAGCCTGCGGTTTCTCGCAATGCTTGAGGGCGCGGCGCTCGTGCAGGCCGCCCTGCTGGCGGTGCTGTCCTTCACCGGCCAGGTCAGCGTGGAACTGCTGATCCTGTTTACTGCGTTGCTGGGACTGCTGACCGGCCTCAACCAGCCCATCCGCCAATCGCTGGTGAACCGGCTGGTGCCCGTCGCCGACTTGCCGCCGGCCGTCGCCATGAATGCGGTGATCTTCAACACGGCGCGAATCGTCGGGCCATCGATCGCGGGCTTCATCATTCACTATTTCGGCGCAAGCCACGCCTTCCTGCTCAACGCCGTCAGTTTCGTTGCCATGCTGGCAGGGCTCTCCATGCTGCGGCTCGATGCACTGAGGCCAGCACAGCACCGCGCCGGCAACATGGCCGCCGACATCGTCGCGGGCTACCGCTATGTGCTGCGCCATCGCGGCATTGGTTCGCTCATGATGATCAGCATGGCCTCGGCGCTGCTGCTGCGCCCGGTGCTCGAGATGTTGCCCGCCTTCGTGGGCGAGGTCTTCAAGGGCAATGCCGAGGATCTTGGCTTTCTGATGACGGCGACTGGGCTTGGCGCCCTCACCAGCGCCCTGTGGCTGGCCTGGCGCGGACAGACGCGCGGCCTTGTCGGGGTGGTGACCGCCAGCATCTTCCTCGGCAGCGCGGCTGTCCTGCTGTTCGCCCTGTCCCGTGCGCGTTGGGTCGCGGCCATCGCGGTGGCGCTGATCGGCATGTCGATCGCCATGCGCGGTGCCAGTTCGCAGGCGCTGATCCAGTCGGCCGTGGACCCGGCCATGCGGGGGCGCGTGCTCAGCGTCTATACGATGGTCTTCAACGCTGGTCCGGCGCTGGGCGCATTGATCCTGGGATTCACCGCTTCCTGGGCTGGGCTGCAGGTGCCGCTCTTCGGCGCGGTGGCGCTCAACCTGCTTGTCTGGGCCTGGTTCGCGCTCCGCCGTCACAGCCTGGTGGACATGCTGGAAGGTGGGCCGGCGTCCTCCAGTCGCTCCGCGGGCCAGGGGCGTTGAACGAACAAAAATTCACCGGCCGCCTGCGTCCCGGGGCACACTGGCGGCGTAAACCACGGCGGAGACAAAAGCACCCATGGATCCCGTCTTTCAAAGCTTTCTCAGTGGCGCGCCGGTCCTGATCGGGCATTTCGCCACCACGCTGGCGCTGCTTGTCGTCGGCGTGCTCGTCTATATGGGAATCACGCCGCACAACGAGCTGAAGCTGATCCGCGCCGGAAACCTGCCCGCCGCGGTGTCCTTCGCCGGCTTTGTCGTTGGTCTCGCCCTGCCGCTGTCGGCCAGCATGGCGGCAAGCTTCACCTACCTGGAAGTGATCGTCTGGGGCGTCTTCGCGCTGATCGGACAGATCGCCGTCTTCTTTGTCGTCGACCGCGTGTTCGGCGACCTGTCGCGCCGCATCGAGGCGGGCGAGATGGCGCCGGCCGTGGTGCTTGTGGGCACTAAGGTCGCCGTCGCCCTCATCGGCGCCGCCGCGCTGTCGGGATGATCCCGTGAGGCGCTGGGGCATCGTCTTCATCCTGCTTGTCGTCGCCATCGGGCAGCAATTCTTCAAGGAAGAAGAGGGCCCCCGCCGCCCGCCGGTGCAGGAGTCGCCCCGCAGTGTTCCAACCCAGCCGCCGCGTCCAGGTGAACCGCGGGCGGGCATCGTCATTCAGGGCGGCGCCAAGCAGACCGATGCCACCGGCACCGCCTTTGCCGTCACGGCGAACGGCCCGCTGCTGACGGCGGCCCATGTGACCGACGGCTGCGAGCGCGTCGGCGTGCTCGCCAACGAGCGCTCGCGCAGCCCCAACGTCGCGCGCGGCGTGCTGACCCATCCGGTGGCCGATGCGGCGTTGATTGAACTCTCGCACCGGGGCCCGGCCCTGCCGCTCGGCGACGACCGCAGCCTGCGGCGCGGCGACGATGGCTTCAGTTTCGGCTACCCGCGCGCCCGGCCCGGCGCGGTGCATGGCACCCTGATGGCGCGCGACACCGCGCGGCGTGACGACGGCGGCGGCACCTTTCCGGTTCTGGTCTGGGCGGACGCTGACCGCGATCCCGAGAATGACCTGCCGCTCAGTGGCCTCAGCGGCGGCCCGGTGCTGGATCGCAACGGACGGCTTGTCGGCATCCTGGTCGCGGGCTCGGAACGGCGCGGCGTCTTCATGTCGACGACCATGGCGCCGGTGCGCGACCTGCTCGGCCAAGCCGGCGTCACGCCGGATGCCGATGCGGTCGCGGAACCCATCCCGGTCAACGGCTTCGGCCGCTATGGCGAACGGCTGCGCGACCGCCTTTCGGTCACCTTCGCCGTCTGCCGTGTCGCACGCGGACCATCGCGCCGCGGTTGACCCGCGCGCCCGGCGGGCCAATGCTCGCGCCATTGGGGGAGGAAGCCATGAACGACAGCATCAAGCAGACCGTCACCCTTTCGGGCACGCCGGCGCAAGTCTACAAGGCGCTGATGACCAGCAAGGGCCACGCCGCCTTCACCGGCGCGCCGGCCGAGGTGTCGCCGAAGATTGGCGGCACGGTCAGCGCCTGGGGCGATTACATCCTGGCCATCAACCTCGCGCTGACACGGGACAAGCTCATCGTGCAGGCGTGGCGTGCGTCGGACTGGCCGGCGGAGGCCTGGTCGATCGCCACATTCAGGCTGGCTGCGGCGCGCGGCGGCAAGACGAAGCTGACCTTTACCCAGGTCGGCGTGCCGAAGAAAGCGCTGAAGGGCATCGCGCAGGGCTGGCATGACTTCTACTGGTCGCCGCTCAACGCCTGGCTCACGAAATGAAAAAGCCCCGCCGACGGACCGGCGGGGCTTTCATCATGGCGCGGTAGCGCGACCTACTGGAACTGCGGCACTTCTGGCAGGTCGAACAGCAACACTTCGCTGTCGTCCTGCGCGGCGATCTTCACCGCGTCGTCCTTCTCGATGATCGCACCGTCGCGATGGCCAAGCGTCTGGCCGTTCACCTCGATCG
>CAXNFA010000138.1:0-5451 GCA_964201105.1 Alphaproteobacteria bacterium
TCCATGCCGAGCCGACCACCTTCGGCCTCAAGCTTGCCGGCCACTATGCCGAGTTCCAGCGTGCCAAGGAGCGCCTGGCCATGGCGCGCTTCGAGATCGCGACCTGCTCCATTTCCGGCGCCGTCGGCACCTTCGCCAATGTCGATCCGCGCGTGGAGGCGCATGTCGCGGCGAAGATGGGCCTGGCCATCGAGCCGGTCGCCACGCAGGTGATCCCGCGCGACCGCCATGCCGCCTATTTCGCGGCGCTGGCCGTGGTGGCGTCGTCGATCGAGCGCCTGGCCGTGGAGATCCGCCATCTGCAGCGCACCGAGGTGCTGGAGGCGGAAGAGCCGTTCGATCCGGGCCAGAAGGGCTAGTCGGCCATGCCGCACAAGCGCAACCCGATCCTGACCGAGAACCTGACCGGCCTGGCGCGCCTCGTGCGCTCAGCGGTCGTGCCGGCGCTGGAAAACGTGGCGCTGTGGCATGAGCGCGACATCAGCCATTCATCGGTCGAGCGCGGCATCGCGCCGGACGCCACCGTGCATCTCGACTTCGCCCTGCGCCGCACGGCGTCGCTGCTCGAACGCCTCAACATCTATCCCGCCAACATGGAAAAGAACCTCGACCGCCTGGGCGGGCTGGTCCATTCGCAGCGCGTGATGCTGGCGCTGACCCAGAAGGGTATGGCGCGCGAGGCGGCCTATGCCGCCGTGCAGGGCAATGCCATGCGCGTCTGGCGCGGCGAAGGGCGCTTCCTCGATTTCCTCAAGGCGGATGCGGGCGTGGCCCAGCACCTGTCGGCGGCCGAACTCGCCGAGCTGTTCGACAATGCCTATCACTTCAAGCATGTCGACACGATCTTCGCCCGTGTCTTCGGGCAAGACGGCCAGCAGGCCAAGCGCGCCGCCGAATAACGATCCGCCTCACGCACAAAAAAAGCCCCCGGCGCCATCTGGCTGCCGGGGGCTTTTTGTTGTGGAAGCTCAGCTCTTGGCGATCTCGGCCTCGATCTGCTCCTGGGCGATGCGGGCAACGCTGTCGAACTTGCGGCGGATGTCGTCTTCCGACGTCGCCACGCTCTTGGCCTTGAGGTCGCCGACAACCTTGCGGATCACGTCTTCGTGGCCGGGCTCGTCGAAATCGGCCATCACCACGGTCTTGGCATAGGCCTCCGCTTCAGGACCATGCAGGCCCAGAAGCTCGGCCACCCACAGGCCCAGCAGCTTGTTGCGGCGGGCGTTCACCTTGAACGCGGCTTCGCTGCTGAGGGCGTATTTCTTCTCCTCGGCCTTTTCACGCTTGTCGAAGGTGGTCATGAAGCCTCTTCCGGGTGGGTCAAACGGGGTCTGGAACCGTGCTGTGGAGATAGCCCCTGGAGGGGTGCAAATCAACCTTTTACCGCGCTGATAACGGCATGTTATTTGCCCCTGCTTCGCACCTGCAAAAACGGGGTTATTTTTAATAATATCAAAGACTTGACCCTATTGTTTGTTTTGCCCGGGATTCTCCGCTAATGTCCCCCGCGAGTTGCCCGAAGGGCCCTTTTCGGCGCCCGAACCGGCCTCCCATCAGGTTGCAATCCATGGCGCGCCGCAGACAGATCTACGAGGGCAAGGCGAAGGTCATCTTCGAAGGCCCCGAGCCCGGGACGTTGGTCCAATACTTCAAGGACGACGCCACCGCCTTCAACAACAAGAAGCGCGCGACGATCACCGGCAAGGGCGTCATCAACAACCGCATCTCGGAATTCCTGATGATGCGGCTGAACGAGATTGGCGTGCCCACCCACTTCCTGCGCCGCCTGAACATGCGCGAGCAGCTGATCAAGGAAGTCGAGATCATCCCGGTCGAGGTGGTGATCCGCAACATCGCGGCCGGTTCGCTGTCCACCCGCCTCGGCATCCCCGAGGGCCAGGCGCTGCCGCGCTCGATCATCGAGCATTATTACAAGAATGACGAACTCGGCGACCCCATGGTCTCCGAAGAGCACATCACGGCCTTCGGCTGGGCATCGGCCCAGGAGATGGACGAGATCGTCGCCCTGGCCCTGCGCATAAACGACTTCCTGTCCGGCCTGTTTTTCGGCGTCGGCATCCGGCTCGTCGACTTCAAGATCGAGTTCGGCCGGCTCTACACCAATGACGAGGTCCGCATCGTGCTGGCTGACGAGATCAGCCCGGATTCCTGCCGCTTGTGGGATCTGAAGACCAACGAGAAGCTCGACAAGGACCGCTTCCGCCGCGATCTCGGCAACATTGCCGAGGCCTATCAGGAAGTGGCGCGGCGGCTTGGCATCCTGCCTGAAGCCGGCCCCGGCGATGTCATGAGCACCAAAGTCGTCCAGTGAGTGGTGAAGTGAAGGCACGCGTCCATATCACGCTGAAATCCGGCGTTCTCGACCCCCAGGGCAAGGCCATCGCGCATGCGCTGGGCTCGCTGGGCTTCTCCGGCGTCGACGATGTGCGCCAGGGCAAGTTCATCGAGATCAAGCTGGCCGAACAGGATCGCGGCAAGGCCGAGGCCGCCGTGAAGCAGATGTGCGAGAAGCTGCTCGCCAACACCGTGATCGAGAATTACACGGTCGAGTTGGTTGGATGATCGCGGCCGTGCGGAGGGCCGCGCGATGAAGGCCGCAGTCATCGTGTTCCCCGGCTCCAATCGCGAGCATGACGTTGCAGACGCGCTGGAGCGCGCATCGGGCAAAAAGCCGCAATTCGTCTGGCATGGCGAGGGCACGCTGCCCGACAGCGACCTGATCGTGCTGCCCGGCGGCTTTTCCTATGGCGACTACCTGCGCACCGGCGCCATCGCCGCCCATTCGCCGATCATGCGCGAGGTCAAGGCGCGGGCGGAACAGGGCACGCCGGTGATCGGCATCTGCAACGGCTTCCAGATCCTGTGCGAATCCGGCCTGCTGCCGGGCGTGCTGCTGCGCAATGCCGCGCTGAAGTTCATCTGCCGCAACGTCGACCTGAAGGTGGAGAACAGCGACAGCCTGTTCACCCGCCGCTACAACCCGGGCGATGTGCTGAGCGTGCCGGTCGCCCATGGCGACGGCAATTATTTCGCCGATGCCGAGACGCTCGACCGCCTGGAGGGCGAAGGCCGCGTCGCTTTCCGCTATTGCACGGCGGAAGGCGCGGTGACGGCCGCCGGCAACGCCAATGGCTCCGCGCGCAACATCGCCGGCATCTTCAACGCGAAGAAGAACGTGCTCGGCATGATGCCGCACCCCGAGAACGCCACCGATCCGCGACTGGGCTCGACCAGCGGCAAGCCGCTGTTCGACGCCATCGCCGAGGCCCTGTCCTGATGGCCACGAAATATCCCAACGACCTGATGGGCCTGTCGCGCGAGGAATATGACCGCGTGCTCGCCATCATGGGCCGCGAACCGTCGCACACCGAACTTGGCATCTTCTCGGTGATGTGGAGCGAGCACTGCTCCTACAAGTCGTCGAAGAAGTGGCTGAAGTCGCTGCCGACCACGGGTCCGCGCGTCATTTGCGGCCCTGGCGAGAATGCCGGTGTGATCGACATCGGCGAAGGCCAGGCGGCGATCTTCAAGATCGAGAGCCACAACCACCAGTCCTATATCGAGCCCTATCAGGGCGCGGCGACGGGCGTCGGCGGCATCCTGCGCGACGTCTTCACCATGGGCGCGCGGCCCATCGCCAACCTGAACGCGCTGCGCTTCGGCGATCCGTCGCATCCCAAGACGCGCCATCTGGTGGCCGGTGTCGTCGCCGGCATCGGCGGCTATGGCAATTGCGTCGGCGTACCGACCGTGGGCGGCGAAACCAATTTCCACGCGTCCTACAACGGCAACTGCCTCGTCAACGCGATGACCGTGGGCATCGCGCGTGCCGACCGCATCTTCTATTCCAAGGCCGCCGGCCCCGGTAATCCGGTCGTCTATGTCGGCGCCAAGACAGGCCGCGACGGCATCCATGGCGCCACCATGGCCTCGGCCGAATTCAACGAGGATGCGGAAGAGAAGCGCCCGACGGTGCAGGTCGGCGATCCCTTCACCGAGAAGCTGTTGATCGAAGCCTGCCTCGAACTGATGGAGACCGACGCCATTGTCGCCATCCAGGACATGGGCGCGGCGGGCCTCACCTCGTCTTCCGTCGAGATGGCGGGCAAGGGCGACCTTGGCATCGAACTCAACCTCGACCTCGTGCCGATGCGCGAAGAGGCGATGAGCGCCTATGAGATCATGCTGTCGGAGAGCCAGGAGCGCATGCTCATGGTGCTGAAGCCTGACCGCGAGGCGATGGCGCGCAAGATCTTCGACAAATACGAACTCGACTGCGTCACCATCGGCACGCTGACCACGACGGGACGGCTGGTGCTGAAGCGCAACGGCAAGGTCGAGGCCGACATGCCGGTGCAGCCGATTTCCGAACAGGCGCCGCAATATGACCGGCCGCACACGGCGACGCCGAAGAAGCCGTTGATCGACGCCGCCAGCGTCAAGGCCGTCGATCCCGGCACCGCGCTGACCAGCCTGATGGGCTCGCCCGACCTCGCCAGCCGGCGCTGGATCTGGGAGCAATACGATCACCTCGTGCGCGGCCACACCGTGCAGCGACCCGGCGGCGATGCCGCGGTGGTACGCCTGCCCGACTCGCAAAAGGGCCTGGCCCTTGTCGTCGACTGCACGCCGCGCTATTGCGCGGCCGACCCGGAGATGGGTGGCATGCAGGCGGTGGTCGAGACCTGGCGCAACATCACCGCGGTCGGCGGCCTGCCGATCGCGATTACCGACAACATGAATTTCGGCAACCCCGAACGGCCCGAGATCATGGGCCAGTTCGTCGGCTGCATTGCCGGCATGCGCCGAGCCTGCGAGGCGCTGGACTATCCCGTCGTCTCCGGCAACGTGTCGCTCTACAACGAGACCAACGGCCAGGCGATCCTGCCCGCCCCGGTCATTGGCGGCGTCGGCCTGATCGCCGATGTCGACCGCACGGCCAGCATCGGCTTCAAGGCGGCGGGCGAGGCCATCATCGTGATCGGCGCGACGATGGGCCACCTCGGCGCCTCGCTCTACCTGCGCGAAATCGCGGGCCGGGAAGACGGCGCGCCGCCGGCGATCGACCTTGCCACCGAGAAGCAGAATGGCGACCTGGTGCGCCGGCTGATCACCGAAGGCAAGGTCACGGCCTGCCACGACCTGTCGGATGGCGGCTTGCTGGTCGGCCTGGCGGAAATGGCGCTGGCCGGCAACCTGGGCGTCACCTTCGACCTGCCCGACCTGATGATCCCGCTGCACGCCTTCCTGTTCGGTGAGGACCAGGGCCGCTATGTCGTCACCACCCATGATGGGGCCGGCCTGCTGCGGGCGATCCGCGGCGAGGGCATTGCCGCGATGAAGGTGGGCACCACCGGTGGGGCCGCGTTGACCGGCCTGCCCGGCGCCCCCATATCCCTGGCAAGCCTGCGCCAGGCCCATGAAAACTGG
>CAXNFA010000139.1:0-5399 GCA_964201105.1 Alphaproteobacteria bacterium
AAGCAGGATGCGCGCCTGCGCCATATCGAATTCGTCGGTCTGTCCCGCGACCGCGTGCTGATCATCCTGGTGACGGAAGACGGCCAGGTGGAAAACCGCGTGCTGGAAACGCCCGCCGGCTGGACGCCGTCAACCCTGATCGAGGCCACAAATTACCTGAGCGCGCGAGCACGTGGCCGCACGCTGGCGGAATTGCGCGGCGAGTTGCTGGCCGAGCAGGAACGCCAGAGGCGCGAGATCGACCAGCTTGCCAGCCGGCTCATCGACACCGGCCTTGCCGTGTGGTCCGGGCAGGACGATCGCGCCACGCTGATCGTGCGCGGCCGGGCCAATCTTCTCGAGGAATCCAACGCCGCCGATCTGGAGCGGTTGCGCGGCCTGTTCGACGCACTGGAAACCCGCAAGGGCATCGCCCAGCTGCTCGACCTGACCAAGGATGCTGCGGGGGTGCGAATGTTCATCGGCGCCGCCAACAACCTGTTCAACGCAGCGGGTTGTTCCGTCATTGTCGCGCCCTATATGGACAGCCGGGAACAGATCATTGGCGCGATCGGGGTCATCGGCCCCACCCGCCTGAACTATGCCCGCATCATTCCGATGGTCGATTATTCGGCCAAAATCATCGGCCGCCGGGTTGGCCAGCGTGACGCTGCGGCCTAGTCCGACGTTCTTCTTTCAGGGTTCAGATGACGCAGAACGATCAATCCGCTCCCCCCGACGCCGAGTCGGCGTCTGACAACGACAACCGCCCGGATTCCGGGGCTGCCGCCAGCCCGCAGCCCCCGGTGGACGAGGTGGCGCAACTGCGCGACCAGCTGCTCCGTGCCCTGGCTGAGACCGAGAATGTCCGCCGCCGCTCGCAGCGCGAGGTCGAGGACACGGCGAAATATGCCGTTTCCAAATTCGCCAAGGATGTTCTGAGCGTGGCCGACAATCTGCGCCGGGCGCTGGATTCCGTGCCCAAGGATGCCCATGAGACCGACCCGGCCCTGAAGGCTCTGATCGAGGGCGTCGGCATGACGGAGCGCGAACTGCTGGGCGCGATGGAACGCCATGGCATCAAGGCCGTGCAGCCGCTGGGACATAAATTCGATGCCAACAAGCATCAGGCGATGTTCGAGGCCGAATCGCCCGACAAGGAGCCTGGTACCGTGATCCAGGTGCTGCAGCCCGGTTATGTGATCGGCGAGCGCCTGCTGCGGCCGGCTCTGGTCGGCGTCGCCAAGCGGCCCGCCGGAGCAGCCCCCGACCGCCAGGTGGATACGAAAATCTAGCCCGTCAGGCTCTAGGGCAGCAGGGCGCCAATCGCGCCGATGGTCAGCAGCACCGCCACGGCGGCGGCGAAGATCAGGCGATGGGATGGCCGCGGCGCTGACATGGCTTCAATCTAGGGGCCTGGACCCGGCGGCGCGTTGCGTCCCAAGGTCGCACTAATCAGCCGATTAGTCCTTTCCTACCGGTGCCGGGCGTCCCTGCGCCCGTTGGGTGCGGTCCCGTTTCGCATCGGCGCCAGGGAAGGCTATCGGCCTGTGGATTCTTGTATGCGGGCCCGCTTGTCGGCCCCCTGCCCCCCGCCTATATAACCGCCTGTTGAGTAAGGATGTTTCAATACATCCGCGTTCCACAACCAGAGCAATGGGGATTCGCCGGGCTGCCTCGAAAGGGGCCCGCAGAATCTGCCGCGAGACGTAAGAGGGCAACATGAGCAAAGTCATCGGTATCGACCTCGGGACGACCAATTCCTGCGTCGCCATCATGGACGGCAAGGATCCCAAGGTGATCGAGAATGCCGAGGGCGCGCGGACCACGCCGTCCATGGTCGCGTTCACCGAGGATGGTGAGCGCCTGGTTGGCCAGGCCGCCAAGCGCCAGGCCGTCACCAACCCCGAAGCCACACTTTTCGCCATCAAGCGCCTGATCGGCCGCACCTTCGAAGATCCGATGACCCAGAAGGACATCGGCATGGTGCCGTACAAGATCGTCCGCGCCGACAGCGGCGACGCCTGGGTGGAAGCCCGTGGCCAGCGCTATTCCCCGTCGCAGGTGTCCGCCTTCATCCTGACCAAGATGAAGGAAACGGCCGAGGCCTTCCTCGGCGAGAAGGTGACGCAGGCCGTCATCACGGTGCCCGCCTATTTCAACGACGCCCAGCGCCAGGCAACCAAGGACGCCGGCCGCATTGCCGGCCTTGAAGTGCTGCGCATTATCAACGAGCCGACAGCCGCCGCGCTGGCCTATGGCCTCGACAAGCAGGCTGGCAACAAGACGATCGCCGTCTATGACCTTGGCGGTGGCACCTTCGACGTGTCGGTGCTCGAGATCGGCGACGGCGTGTTCGAGGTGAAGTCGACGAACGGCGACACATTCCTCGGCGGCGAAGACTTCGACATGCGTCTGCTGAACTACCTGGCCGATGAGTTCAAGAAGGAGAACGGCATCGACCTGCGCAAGGACAAGCTTGCGCTCCAGCGTCTGAAGGAAGCGGCGGAAAAGGCCAAGATCGAACTGTCGAGCGCGATGCAGACGGAAGTGAACCTGCCGTTCATCACCGCCGATGCGACAGGTCCGAAACATCTGACCATGAAGATCACCCGCGCCAAGCTTGAAGCGCTGGTCGATGATCTGGTGCAGAAGACGATCGAGCCCTGCAAGAAGGCGCTGAAGGACGCGGGCCTGACGGCTGGCGAGATCAACGAGGTCATCCTGGTCGGCGGCATGACGCGCATGCCGAAGATCGTCGAAGTGGTGAAGAACTTCTTCGGCCGCGAGCCGCACAAGGGCGTCAACCCGGACGAAGTGGTCGCCATCGGCGCCGCGATCCAGGGCGGCGTGCTGAAGGGCGAAGTGAAGGACGTCCTGCTGCTCGACGTGACGCCGCTGTCGCTGGGCATCGAGACGCTGGGTGGCGTGTTCACCCGGCTGATCGACCGCAACACGACGATCCCGACGCGCAAGAGCCAGGTCTTCTCGACCGCCGAGGACGGCCAGACGGCCGTGACCATCCGCGTGTCGCAGGGCGAGCGCGAGATGGCGGCGGACAACAAGATGCTGGGCCAGTTCGACCTGGTCGGTATCCCGCCAGCGCCGCGCGGCATGCCGCAGGTCGAAGTCACCTTTGACATCGACGCGAATGGCATCGTCCAGGTTTCGGCCAAGGACAAGGGCACGGGCAAGGAGCAGCAGATTCGCATCCAGGCCTCGGGCGGTTTGTCCGAAGACGAGATCAAGAAGATGGTCAAGGACGCCGAGGCGCACGCGACCGAAGACAAGGCGCGCCGCGAAACGGTGGAAGCGAAGAACCAGGGCGAGGCGCTGGCCCATCAGGTTGACAAGAACCTGCAGGAGCACGGCGACAAGGTTGACGCCGCGACGAAAGGCCAGATCGAAGCCGATCTCAACGCGCTGAAGAGCGCGATGGAGGGCGACGATGCGGCCGCCATCAAGTCCAAGAGCGAAGCGCTTGCGGCCTCTTCCATGAAGCTTGGCGAAGCCATCTACAAGGCGCAGTCGGCACAGGCCGGCGGCGAAGCCGGTGAGCAGCCCGGCGCCGACGGTGGCCCGCAGGGTTCGGCCGGTGGCGACGACAAGGTCGTCGATGCCGACTTCGAGGAAGTGGACGACAACAAGAAGAACCGGGCCTGATGCCCGTGTGAGGAACGCCGCCCTGTCATGAGCAGGGCGGCGTTTTTTCAGGGTTCAGCCGGGGGTTCGGCTGCGTCATCCGCAAAGCGGGGCCCTTGCTGAATGCCGTGACGGGCCAAGGCAACTTGATAAAGCTGGAGCAATCACTTCGTCTTTGGTCGAACAGACGATCCAAGACGAAATTGCTCCAGGTAAGCCGGGGAATGGTTCGCCGCAATGGCCAAGAAAGATTGCTACGAGCTGCTGGGCGTGGCCCGCGATTCGTCCGCCGACGACGTCAAGAAGGCCTATCGCAAGAAGGCCATGGAGCATCATCCCGATCGCAATCCGGGTGACACGGATGCCGAGGCCAAGTTCAAGGAACTGTCCGAGGCCTATGACATCCTGCGCGACCCCGAGAAACGCGCCGCCTATGACCAGTTCGGCCACGCTGCCTTCGAACAGGGCAGCCGTGGCAATGGCCGCTCGTCCGACTTCGCATCGCAGTTCTCCGACATCTTCGAAGACTTCTTCGGCGACTTCATGGGCGGTGGCGGTCGGCGCGGCGCCAACAACCGTGGCGCCGACCTGCGCTACAACCTGGAAATCTCGCTGGAAGACGCCTTCAAGGGCAAGAAGGCGACGATTCGCGTGCCGACCTCGCAAGGATGCGACTCCTGCAAGGGCACCGGCGCCGAAGGCGAATCAAAGCCGACCGCCTGCCCGACCTGCCGCGGCCATGGCCGTGTGCGCGCGCAGCAGGGCTTCTTTACCATCGAGCGCACCTGCCCGACTTGCCAGGGCGTCGGCCAGGTGATCGAGAATCCCTGCCGTGTCTGCGCCGGTTCCGGCCGCGTGCGGCGCGAGCGATCTCTTTCGGTCAACATTCCGGCGGGCGTCGAGGAAGGCACGCGCATTCGACTCGCGGGTGAAGGCGAGGCCGGCTTGCGCGGCGGGCCGCCGGGCGATCTCTACATCTTCCTCGCCATCCAGCCGCACCGCATCTTCCAGCGCGACGGGCTGCACATCTTCTGCCGCGTGCCGATCCCGATGACCACTGCTGCGCTCGGCGGCAACATCGAGGTGCCGACGCTGGAAGGCAGCCGTGCCAAGGTGCAGATTCCGGCCGGCAGTCAGACCGGCAAGCAGTTCCGCCTGCGCGGCAAGGGCATGCCCGCGATGCGCGCGCAGGGAAGCGGCGATCTTTATATCGAGGTCACGGTCGAGACGCCGCAGAACCTGACAAAGAAGCAGCGCGAGCTGCTGGAAGAATTCCAGAAAGAGGGCGGCGGCCAGCACACCAGCCCCGAATCCGAAGGCTTCTTCGCCAAGGTGAAGGAATTGTGGGAAGACCTGCGTGAATAAGCAGGCGCTTCCATCCGCCGGAATTCTCTAGACTGGGCCTTCCTTCTGAAGGCTTGGTCATGACTGATGCTACCCGACTCATTCCTGACTGTTTCAACCGCTGGCGTGAAAGCGTCGGCGCATTGTCACTGGCTGGGCAGCGCGGATTCACTTCGCTGAACTTCAATCGACCAGGCTCGAACGGACTTGGCGGCACGCCACCGCGTTTTGATGCCTGGGCAGAAGGGCACAGCGGGGTCGTCGCCATTCGATCCCATCGTCTTGACGACGTTGGGCCCAAGGCCAACGGCGAAGCGGCGCACTTTTTTGATGCGTTGCCGGACAAACGCCGCGGCTCCCCGATGCTTGCGGCCATGAAACGGCTGGCTGGCGCGGCGGACTTCGTACAAATCGACGCCATCGCGCTGATCAAG
>CAXNFA010000140.1:0-5396 GCA_964201105.1 Alphaproteobacteria bacterium
CGCATGGACGGCTGCTTCCCTTGCCTGATAGCCTAGCGGAACCCTATATCAAGTGTCGGCGGAACGTCCGCCGGTGGACTGCTCAAGGAGACCTTCAATGGCCTGGACCCGCCCCAAGATTCGTGAAATCTGCATTGCCATGGAAATCAACGGCTATTTCGGCGGCACGCTGTAACACGCGGCGTCTGATTGCGGAACCTGGCGCCCCCGGACAGACCTCCGTCCCGGGGCCTCAGCGCAAATTCTGTGACGTGCCGCTCGGCTCCTGCCGCCGGACACGTGGATATCATTGATGGGTGAAGGCACCGCCGCCATCGTGCCGGAGCGGCCGAGACTTGCTCCGGGCGTGCGCCTGCATTTCGACAAGATGCGCAACGACTGGGTCTTGCTGGCCCCCGAACGGATCATCGAAATCGAAGGCCCGGCGCAGGAAATACTGCGGCGCTGCGACGGCAGCCGCAGCCTGGACCAGATCATCGACGAACTGGCCGCAGTGTATACGGCGGAGCGCGACGTCATCGCCGGCGATGTCGCCGACATGCTGGCCGAACTCGTCGCGAAGCGGCTGCTGGTGTGATGGTGTCTTCTGCGCCGCTGTCCGCGCCGCTGGGCCTGCTCGCGGAGCTGACTCATCGCTGCCCGCTCGCCTGTCCCTATTGCTCCAACCCGCTCGCGCTCGTTGACCGCGCCGACGAGATCGACACGGCCACCTGGATTCGCGTCTTCCACGAAGCCGCCAGCATGGGCGTGCTTCAGGTGCATCTGTCGGGGGGCGAACCTGCGTCGCGCCGCGACCTGGTCGAGATCGTTGCCGGCGCGCATGACGCCGGGCTCTACACCAACCTCATTACCTCTGCCATCGGCCTGGACGCCGCGCGCATCGCGCAATTGCAGGCGGTTGGCCTCGATCATGTCCAGCTTTCAATGCAAGACCTTGACGCGCCGCGTGCCGACCGCATCTCCGGCTATCCCGGTGCGCATGACCGCAAACTCGCTTTCGCCCGGGCCGTCACCGGCCTTGGCCTTGCCTTTACGCTCAATGCCGTGGTGCACCGCGCCAACATCGACCGCGTCGCCGACTTCGCCGAGCTGGCGCTGGCGCTCGGTGCCGGCCGCGTCGAGATCGCCCATGCGCAATATTATGGCTGGGCGCTGCGCAACCGCGCCACGCTGATGCCGACGCCGTCGCAGGTGACGGAAGCCATGGCGACCGTGGAGCGGATCCGTCCGCTCTACACCAACCGCCTCACCATCGACATGGTGACACCGGACTACTACGCGCGTCGCCCCAAGGCCTGCATGGGTGGCTGGGCGCGGCGCACGCTGAACGTGACGCCGGCGGGCCGCGTGTTGCCCTGCCATGCGGCGGAGACCATTCCCGGCCTCGACTTCTGGTCGGTGCGCGACCACGCGCTGGCCGAGATCTGGACCGATTCGCCTGCCTTCAACGCCTTTCGCGGCACCGGCTGGATGCCCGCAACCTGCCAGTCCTGTGATCGGCGCGATGTCGATTTCGGCGGCTGCCGCTGCCAGGCGATGGCGATTGCCGGCGATGCCGCCGCGATCGACCCCGCCTGCGAATTGTCGCCGCACCACGAACAGCTGCGCACCCTGGCTGAACAGGATTCCGCGGGCGCCGAATTCACTTACCTTCACCGCGGCCGTCGGGCCGCCGCGCCGGTCTGATCCGACGCCAGCAAAGGAACGCGCATCATGGGTTTCTCGAAGATCTTCGCAGAGGGCGTCGCGCTCGTCGGCAAGGCCACCGTCGCGGTGCGGCGCATGCAGGCGCCCGAACCCGCGGACGCCATCGGCGCGGCGCCGGTGATTCCTGCCGGCAAGCCGCAGGGCAAGATCCCGACCCTGAAGATGCCCACCGCGCGCGGCTGGATCGGCGATGAAAAGCCTGTCGCGGCGCCGGGGCTGAAGGTCAACGCCTTCGCCCGCAACCTGCGCCACCCACGCTGGATCTATACGATGCCGGACGGGGATGTACTGATCGCCGAATCCTCCAGCGTCCCCGGCCCGATCAAGTCGGTCTTCGGCTATGCCATGCGCACCACGATGGAGCGCGCCCGCGCCACGGTGCCGAGCGCCAACCGCATCACCCGCCTGCGCGACACCAATGGCGACGGCGTGGCCGAGGTGCAGGAACCTTTCATGGAAGGGCTGAACCAGCCCTTCGGCATGGCGCTGCAGGGCGACACCTTCTATGTCGGCAACACCGACGGCATCATGGCCTTTCCGCACACGCCGGGGGCGACGCGCATCGATGTCGCGGGCAAGCGCCTGACCACCTTCGGCACCGATGGCCACTGGACGCGCAGCCTGCTGCTGAGCCCCGACGGCACGAAGCTCTATTGCGGCGTCGGCTCGCTCAGCAACATCGGCGACAACGGCATGGAAGCGGAGAAAGGCCGTGCCGCGATCCATGAACTCGATCTCGCGACCGGCACGGACCGCATCTTCGCCAGCGGCTTGCGCAACGCCGTCGGCATGGCGTGGGAGCCAAGCACCGGCGTGCTGTGGACGGCGGTGAACGAGCGAGATGGCCTGGGCGACGAGACGCCGCCCGACTATCTCACCTCGGTGAAGGACGGCGGCTTCTATGGCTGGCCCTATTGCTACTGGGGCCAGACGGTGGACGACCGCGTGCCGCAGGATGCCTTCATGGTGGCCAAGGCGATCCAGCCCGACTATGCGCTGGGCGGCCACACCGCGTCGCTCGGCCTGTGCTGGCTGCCGGCCGGCACGCTGCCCGGCTTTGGCGATGGCATGCTGATCGGCCAGCACGGCTCCTGGAACCGCAGTACGCTACGCGGCTACAAGCTCGTCTTCGTGCCCTTCGCCAATGGCAAGCCTTCCGGCCCGCCGCGCGACGTGCTGTCGGGCTTTCTGTCGCCGGACGAGAAATTCTCCTATGGCCGCCCCGTCGGCGTCACCATTGGCCCCGACAATTCGGTGCTGATGGCCGACGATGTGGGCGACGTGATCTGGCGCGTCACTGGCGCCTGAACCGCAGGGAGTCGAAACCGGCCTTCACCATCCATTCGCTGGCGGGCGCGGACACGGAGACGTTCCGCGCCCTGCTGGCGATGATGGGCAAGGCCTTCGACGACATGCCCACCTACACCGAGGCGCAGCCGGACTCGGCCTATCTGCGCCGGCTGCTCGACGGCGACCAGTTCATCGCACTGGCTGCGCTGCAGGATGGCGCGGTAGTCGGCGGGCTCGCTGCCTATGTCCTGCCGAAGTTCGAGCAGGCCCGCAGCGAGATTTACATCTACGACCTCGCTGTCGATGAGGCGCACCGCCGCCGCGGCGTGGCCACCTCTCTGATCCGGCAGTTGCAGGTCATCGCCAAGGCCCGCGGGGCCTGGGTCATCTATGTCCAGGCCGACCCGCCCGACGCACCGGCCGTCGCGCTCTACACGAAGCTCGGCATGCGCGAAAACGTGCTGCACTTCGACATCGCCGTGGAGTAGAGCGCACGAACGTCCCGGCTACTGTCGCGGAACGTTCATGAACGCCATCTTCTGGAATAGCAAATCCGGGTCTTCCCGCTTGAGCCTGAGATAGTCCAGCGCCCGTTCGCCGCCGATGTCGATCTCGTGTTTTCCCTTGGCGACGCCATCAACGATGATCTCGCCGCCCGCAATGGCGGACATGCCTTCATCGGGGGTCCAATCCTCCTTGCCCCACACGCCGCCATCGCCGGTCAGGGCATGGCGGGAGACTTCACTGCGGATACCCGCGATCACGAGGAGGCAAATGCGGATGTTGTAGGGATTCAGCTCGAGGCGCAGCGTGTCGAAATAGCCGTGCAACGCGTGTTTTGCAGCGCAGTAGGCGGTGCGCATGGGCACCCCGTATTTCCCGGCAACGGACGAGGTCACGACAAGTTGCCCGCTCTTCCGTTCGATCATCCGGGGCAGCACCAGCTTGGTCAGGGCAATGGGCGCGAAATAGTCCACCTCCATGATCCGCCGGTCGACCTCCATCCCCGTGTCTTTGCCGAGCGAGCGCTGCGAGATGCCCGCATTGTTAACCAGCACGTCGACCCGGCCGGCGGTGTCGTGGACGCGACGAACCGCAGCCTCGCGCGAGGCCTCGTCGACGACGTCGAACGGAACGACGTGAATCGCCCCGGGCCCCACTTTGCATTGGGCCTTCACTCGCTCAAGCTCAGCTTGGCGCCGCGCGGACAGCACAAGTTCCGCGCCTTCGCGGTGGAACACCTGCGCCAAGCCCTCGCCGATGCCGGACGACGCGCCGGTAATCCAGACGACCTGGTCCTTGAAACGCATGGCTGCCTCCCTTTCCTGTAATCCCAGGCGGCCCGAATCGCGCACCTGATCACGGATCTATGCGCGCAGTTGCAGCGCTTGGCCAGCCATTTGGCATCTGGGGGATCTGGTCACGCTGTTGTGGCTACTCTGAGCGGCTGCCGACGCACGAGCTAGCCTTCTGCGCGAGCCCCAGCGGCATGACATCGTTCTTCGATCGATCACCGCCCGCGATCCCATTGTCGACTTCCACATATGCTGCAGTAAAGCGCAGCGCAGACCTGATCAAAGACCCCGGGAATAATTTTCGGCGGTATCGGCGTTCCTGTGCACAACGCGCATGTCCCCACCCGCCTGATCTTTCGCGACCAGCCCGAAACAGCAGGGGATACCCTTGGAGAAAACAACGCTTCCGCCGACCCTGTCTGCCAGGTCTTCAGCATCGATGGGGTTCCGGCGATTTGGTTCAGGTCAGATGATACCCTTGCCGTGCAACGCCGATAGACGGGCATCGTCATAGCCAAGGACCGAGCGTAGCAGCGCGGCACCCTCCCCTCCCCGCGCTGGCGCCGCGGCAAAGGAGGTCGAAGGCCCCGCATCGATGGGATTGCCCGGCACACTGACCTTTCCGGCCGCGCCCGCGTCCACCTCCTGAATCATATTGCGATGCTCGATCTGCGGAGAGCGGGCAGCCTCCAGAACAGAGAGAATCGGGGCCGCAGGGACATCGGCTTTTTCCAGAATTGCCAGCCATTCCGCGCGCGTCTTCATGCGAAAAATGCCGTTCAGCACAGGCTCGAGATCTGCCCGGTTCTGTGCTCTCTGACCGTTGCCGGCAAACCTCGGGTCCTTTGCCAGGTCCAGCCGGCCGAGGGCACCACACAGGTTCTGCCAGAACTTTTCCACCCCGACCGCGGCAACGGCAATCGGCAAATCGGCTGTCTGAAATGCGCCGTAGGGATAGAAGGCAGGATGCCCTGATCCATGTTGTGGCGGATCCTCGCCCGCTGCCACGGCATTGGTAACCTCGTCGCCGAGCAGTGCGACCTGCGCATCGAGCATGCTGATATCAAGGCGCCTGCCGTGACCCGTGCGTGCACTCTGGTTGAG
>CAXNFA010000141.1:0-5377 GCA_964201105.1 Alphaproteobacteria bacterium
AGCACCGAGTCCGGGCTGCCGGCAAGCGCCTTCTGCACCTCGGCGCGGTAGGACGGCTGGTTCTCGTTGAAGGAGGCGTCGGACACCACCTTGCCGCCCATTTTTTCGTAGGCCTTCTGAAAGTCGCTGAAGGTAAAGCGGCCGTTGTCGTTGTTGGCCCAGACCACCGCCGTCTTGCGATAGCCCGCTTCGATGGCGATGCGCGCAAGCGAATAGGCCTGCGTCTTGGTCGTCGGCAGGGTGCGGAAGAAATAGCCGCCGGACTTGCCTTCCTGCGCCAGCGTGGTGAGCGTCGGCGTCGTCGCGCAGCAAGTGGCAAGCACGACCTTGGCCGGCGCGGCAATCGATGTCAGCACCGGCACTGCGGCGGCGCTGGGCACGGGGCCGATGATGGCCGGCACGCGTTGCACCTCGATGAGGAACTTGGCTGCATCCATGGCCACCGGAGTCTGGGTCTGGTCGTCGCGCAGAATGAACTCGATGGGGCAGCCCTTGACGCCACCGGCCTGGTTGATCTGGTCGACCGTCATCTGCGCCGCGTCGGCGATACCCTTGCCGATGGAAGCAAGCGAACCGGTGAGCGGCAGGATGCCGCCGAGACGGACCGGGCAGGCCTGCTGCGCCTGCGCGGCACCTGCGAACAAGGCTGTGCTGGAGGCCACGACCAAGGCCGCGAGAATTCCCAACCGCATGATGTTCCCCAATACTTGTGTAGTTAGGGAAACCTTAGCGCCGGGGTCCCTCGTTTGTCACGCCTGCCGTGTGCGGCAGCGTCAGAACTTGCCCGGCCGGCCCTCGCCATGTACGCCGGATGGCGCTGGCGGGTCACCGGTGCTGGCAGGCTAACGCTAACATTTCTCTGCTTCGAGGCCCAGGATGGGCCCGATCCTGGAGAACCGATACGACCGATCTCATTCAAGCGTCGCCGGCTCCCGCCCGACGCGATCCGGCATGCCGTGTGGTTGTATTTCCGGTTCACGCTGAGCATTCGCGATGTCGGGGAGCTCATGTTGCAGCGCGGCATCGTGGTGAGCCGCGAAGCAGTTCGCTGCTGGGTCAACAAATTTGGCCCGCTCATCGCGTCCAACCTTCGTCGGCGCCGGGGCCCGCCGACTGGCCGGTGGCATCTCGACGAGATGGTGGTGAAGATCGCCGGGCGCCGCATGTATCTCTGGCGGGCGGTCGATGACGAGGTGCTGGATGTGCTGGTCCAGAAGCGCCGCAACAAACCCGCGGCTTTGAAACTTCTACGGCGACTCCTGAAGAATCAGGGCGTGGTTCCTGAAACCATCACCACGGACGGGTTGGCCTCGTACGGAGCGGCAATCGAGGATCTCGGAATAGAAGTCCGCCATCGGCCAGGCGGCATGCGCGAGAACAACCGCGCTGAAAACTCTCACCTGGTGATCCGGCGCCGGGAGCGAAAGCAGCAGAAGTTCAAGTCGCAGGGTTCAGCCCAACGATTCCTTGCCAGCCACGCCGCCGTCTATAACACCTTCAATCTTCAACAACATCTCGTCTCCCGTCCCACTCTCCGGGTCATGCGGGCCCAAGCCGACCGGGCGTGGGAAGATGCGACCGTCGCCGCATGAGGCCGTGAAGCAAGTGGGCTTCGTCGCGCCAAGCCACTTAACTTGTCAGTACCGTTCGGAGACAGATTCGTAGAGCGGATGGTGGAGTGGGGGGGATTCGAACCCCCGAAACGGGTTTCCCCGTTTAACGGTTTAGCAAACCGCCGCCTTCAGCCACTCGGCCACCACTCCCGATCCGCGTCAGAGCACGGCAGGTGGGTGCTTCTACAAAGCGCACCCCCGCGAGTCAACCAACCGCCCAGCCCCGGCGCCGCTCGCCAGGGGCCGCCCTGCCGGCTTTGTGCGGCACCGGGCCGCAGGCCCAAGGCGCTACCCCGCCCCGGCCAGGACATTCGGCGGTCCAGCCAAGGGCCCGACGCCGCGTGGAACAGGACTGTCCCCGTTATCCACAATCACCAACCCCGCGGCGTTCGAAATCCCAATTGCATTTTCCCAAGCCAGTGTCATTCTCACCTCGTTTTCACTCTCAGGTCTCGTTTGCTCATCACATGGCTGAGTTCAATGAGGTCTACCGGCGGGCCTCTTATTACGACATCGCGTTCTCGCGCGATGTCAGCCGCGAAGTCGAATTTATCCTCCACGAGTTCCAGCGTCTGGCTGGCCGCCCGCTCACTTCGATTCTCGAACTGGCTTGCGGCCCCGGCTATCACGTTCGCCTGACTGCCAAGCAAGGCATCCGGTCGATCGGCCTGGATCTGCGTCCGGAGATGACCGAGTTTGGCCGCGACCATGCCATCAAAGAGGGGGTGGACGTGGAGTGGATTGCCGAGGATATGCGGCACTTCACGCTGCCCAAGCCTGTCGATGCCATCATCACGATGTATGACAGCGTCGACTGCCTGCTGACGATCGACGACCTGGTCGATCATTTCCGCACGGTGGCCCGCAACCTGGTGCCCGGCGGCATCTATCTATTCGAGATGACACATCCGCGCGATTGCTCACCTTGGGAATACGGCCAGTTCTTCTATGAGGGGGAACGCAACGGCACCAAGGTTCGTATTGACTGGGCGGTGAATGGCGGCGCGAAGGTCGACTCCTTCAACCAGGTGTCCGAGGTGCAGACCCGGATGACGGTGACGGAGAACGGCAAGACCGAGGTCTTCACGGACACGGCCAAGGAACGCTTTACGATGCCGCAGGAATTCGTCTCGATCATCCGGCTCGCTGGCGGGCTTGAGGTCGTGGATATCTACGGCGATTTCAAGGCCGGACAACGACTGGACAGCAGCCCCGCCTCGCGGCGGATGATTTTCCTCCTGAGGAAACCGGACCGATCATGAGCGACTCCGCATCGGGTAGCTTCCTTTCTCCCAAGGTTGAAGCCCGCGAATGCGCGGAAAAGGGCGGCAGCGGCGTTTTCGCCCTGGAGCCGATCAAGGAAGGTGAACTCGTCGCGGTCTGGGGCGGCCGCGTGGTCGGCATCGACACCGCCATGTCCCTGTCCCCGTTTATGCGGCGCTATGTGGTTCAGGTCGAGGACCGCCAATACCTGGCCCCGCTCGAAACCATCGACCCGGCCGACTGCATCAACCACTGCTGCCGGGCCAATTGCGGCCTGAAGGGCCAGATCACCCTGGTCGCCATGCGCGACATCGCCGTCGGCGAGGAAATCTGCTTCGACTATGCAACAACGGATTCCAGCCGTTTCCTGGAATTCGAATGCGCCTGTGGCCACCCGAGCTGCCGGGGCCGCGTCCAGTCCGACGACTGGCAGCTCGCCTCGGTCCAGCAGCACAACCGGGGCCATTTTGCCCCCTATCTGCAACGTCGTATCGACGAAGCGGCGGCCGAGAGGTGGAGCGCGACGCCGGTGCGCCGCCGTACGCGCCGCGGCCCTGCCCTGTCACTGGTCCAGAAACCGCCGGTTGAGCTCCCGTAGCCGTCCGGCGAACATCCGGCACATCTGCAGCAGGATTTCCGGCCGCTCGCCGATGAGCGCGGAGAAGCGTTCGCGGTCAAGCGACAGCAATGTGGCGTCAGTCAGGGCCACCACGCTGGCCGAGCGCGGCTCATCGTCGAACAGGGCCATCTCGCCGAAGTAGTCGCCGGGGGCCAGCTTCGCGACCACCTGGCCTTTCTCCGCCCCGCCGATCCGCACCTCGGCCTCCCCCTTCAGCACGAGGTAGAGCGTGCTGCCCGGCTCGCCTTCCACCATCACGACTTCTCCCGGCAGGTAGTCTTCCTGACCCAGCGCTGTGTCGATCGACAGGAGGTCGTCGAGGATCAGGCCCTCGAACAGGGGCACCGTCTTGAGAAACAACAAGCGATTCATGGTGTGGGCCGGAACAGTAGAAGCGGAAACAGAATGGGCGGGATGCGATCCCGCCGCGAAATCAGCGCCGGCGCGCAGCCACGGGCTGGCGTCCTGGCCGGCTTCCTCGACAATGGCCGAAAGCTGGGCACTGCTGCCGCCGCCCGCGGCGGCAACCGCGAAACCTGCCCGCATTTCCAGCAACGGCAACAGCGGCTGCACCAGCGCCCGGTGACTGAGCGATCCCAGCGTTTCCACCGCGCGGGCGCGCATGCGCTCGTTGCCGGTGGCAAAGACACCGCGGATGGCGCGCAGCGTCCGCCGGTAGCCCAGCGCCTCCAGAACCCGCAGCGCCGCATCCAGTGAACGGTGGTTGGCGTCCTCGATGGCGGCGGCCAGCGGCTTCCACTTTTCCTCGTTCGCAGGAATCTGGGCGAGCCAGCGGATGTGGCGGCGCACAGCCGTGAAGTGGCGGTCGCGCAGATGGGCCTGCAGTCGGGCGGCAGCGGCAGGTCCACCAATGGCACCGATCGCGTCAATGGCGGCCTCTTCCACGTGATGGCGGGCATCGGCGAGATAGGGTTCGATCGCCGCCATGGCATCGGGGCCGAGCTTGCCTAGCGATTGTGCCGCTGCGGCACGAACGGAAACGGCGGGATCGGCCAATGCCGTGGCGACTGCCGGCGCATGGGCGATCCCGCCAATGGCCGCACGTAGGCGCCAGGCCGCCGCGCGGACCTGCATATCGGCGCTTTGTGCCGCGCGCTCGGCCCAGGCCAGCGCAGTGGCATCACCGGGTGGCGCGATCTGGGCCGCCGCCCCGAGGGCTTCGGCGATGCGGCGCGGTGTGGTGTCCTCGGCCAACGCCGCCAGCACGGCGATATCGGCGGGGTTGTGCGCGGTGCGGATCAGTTCGATGGCAAGGCGGCGCTGGACAGACGGTCCGGCCGCCAGCCGCCGCAAGGCCGCCTCCCCCGCTGCGATCGAGACGCCCTGGCGCCGGGCGACGATTCCCGCGGCGGCTGCCACCCCCAAGTCGGGGTCGGCGGCCAGCCCCTCAAGGATTTCGATTTCCACTGGATGTTCCGCTGTCAGCAAGGCCTGCAGGGCGAAATAGCGCACCTCGGCTTCATCAGATGACAGCAGCTTCTGTACCGCGTTGGCGATGCCCGGGTTCAGCTCGCTACCGAAGCGGCGCAGAAAGCTGGTTCGCACCGGCTGGACCGCCCGCGGCAGCACATATTCGATGTCGCGCAGGAATTGCTGCGTGTCTGCGCGCTGGGCCAGTTCCAGACCGAGAATCTGCTGGCGATAGTCGTCGCTGCGCAGCAACTGGCTGACCTGCTCGCGATATTCGCCCGGCAGGCCGCCCAGCGCCTCGCCCGGCTTGGCGAGCGAGACCGATCCCGAGGTCACCATCCGCAACAGGCTGCGGACGTAGGCGCGACGAATCGCGTAACCGCAGGCGAGGAACAGCAGGGCGCAGGCAGCCCCGGCATAGACCGCACCCTCCAGCGGCGCGATCTCCTGC
>CAXNFA010000142.1:0-5372 GCA_964201105.1 Alphaproteobacteria bacterium
AATGGGAAATAAGCGTCGAGACTTCCGTTCGGGCCCCCGCAAGCGCGGGTTTGATGACGACGACAACATGTTCGCTCCCCCGCCGCCGCGTGGTGGTGGTGGCGGTGACCGCGGCGGTCGTCCGCCCTCCCGCGGCTTTGGCGGTGGCGGCGGTTTCGGTCCGGAAATGATCCCGGCCGATGCCCCGACCATGGATGCCACGGTCAAGTGGTTCAACTCGGAAAAGGGCTTTGGCTTCGCCGAACTCTCGGACGGCAGCGGTGATGCGTTCCTGCACATTGCCGCGGTTCAGGCCTCGGGCCGCGAATCGGTCCCGCCGGGCGCCAAGCTCAAGGTTCACGTCGGCCAGGGCCCCAAGGGCCGCCAGATCACGCGTGTGGTCGAGGTCGATGAAAGCACGGCCACGGCGCCGGCCCCGCGCGGTCCGCGCATGGGCGGTCCGGGTGGTGCTGCCGGTGGCTTCGGTGGTGGCGGCATGCGCCGCCAGGCTCCCGATCCCTCCACGGCCGTCGATCTCGACGGCGCGGTGAAGTGGTTCAACGGTGCCAAGGGCTTCGGCTTCGTGGCGGCGGATGATGGTGGCAAGGACGTGTTCGTGCACATCTCGGTGCTGGAACGCGCCCGCCTGCAGGATCTGCCGGAAGGCCAGCGTGTCTCGATGAAGGTCGTCGACACGCAGAAGGGCCGCGAAGCGATCTCGATCGCGCTCGCCGGCTAGCTCTGCATACACTTTCGAATGAAAAGGCCGCCTCTGGGCGGCCTTTTTGTTTGGCGACTGTTGAACAAACGCGGCAAAAGGAAAAGGCCGCCCGAAGGCGGCCTTTTCCGTGTCTGCGTTTGTTTGGTCAGCGCGTCCGCTTGCCTTCCATCGCGCCCATGGCAAGGGCGACGGCGAGCATGGTCAGGTTCGACTTGCGCTGGGCACCGTTGCCACTGATCAACCCGCGCATGAAGCGGACGGCGTAGAGTGCCTCCACTTCCGGCGAGGGCATCACGGGCTTCGGGTCGGGCACGACATTCTTGCCCTTCACCGCGAGGCCGATCAGCGCGGCGCTGACGACAAGAAGAATGCCACCGACGATCAGCGCGGCATGGATCGGGTTCATCTCCTGCGCCAGCGCCAGGAAGCCGGCATAGACTCCCCAGCCGATCGCCATCAGCAGCGCGCCGACACCGATCACCAGCATGATCGCGCGGCCTGCAACTTCTTGCAGCGTCGCCTTGCCCTTGCGCAGGGCGCGGTCCGCGAGATCTTCGCCGATGGACTCGATCATGGGATTAGCGGCGCGACATGAGGCCGATGACAACGCCGAGCGCAAGCGCACCGCCCACCGCAATCAGCGGGTTGCGGGCGATGACGTCCTGCGCGTCACTGACATATTCCTCGCCCTTGTCGCGCACGCGATAGGCGGCGTCGCGGGCGTCTTCCGTCAGGCCGGCGAGGCGGGCGCGCAGCTCGGCCGAGGCGTCGTCCGCCGTGGCATGGGCCTTGTCGCTCATCTTGCCGAGCATGCTGGTGAACTCTTCGCGCAGCGCGTCGAGTTCGGCCTTCAGGGCGTCAACGGTGGCGGCATCTTCGGTCTTGGCCATGGCGGGTTCCTCGGGTGTTGAAATGGACGGCGGGCCCTGTCTCCAGAGCCCTTCGCCTCATCAACGCCAAACCACGCCGGATGTTCCGGCCGATACCGCAAGGCTGGGCGCCCTCAGGCCAGCGGTATCATGACAATCTTCTTGTAGGCCGGGCGTGCCTGCAGGCGCTTGTACCAGGCATCCAGCGCGGGCAGGGCGGGGCGCTCGATCGGCAGTTCGAACCAGCGCCAGGCGAAGACGCCGGCGGGAATGTCGCCAAGGGTGAAGCTCTGGCCGGCGAGGTAGGGCGTCTTCTGCAGTTGCGCGTCCAGCATCGTCATCACCGGGATCAGGCGCTTGCGCGCCGCCTCGATGGCCGCGGTGTCGCGCTTGTCTGCCGGCGTGCGGACCAGGCCGACAATCAGCACGACGAAGTCCATCCACATCACGGTCTGCTGCCAGTCCATCCACATGTCGGCGGTGGCGCGGGCCTTGGGGTCCGACGGCCACAGCGCTTCGGCCTTCGCCTTGTGGGCGAGGTAGCGGACGATGACATTCGATTCCCACAGGACGAAACCGTCATCCTCCAGCACCGGAATGCGCGCATTCGGGTTCATCGCCTTGAACTCGGGCTTGTCGAGGCCGCCGAACGGGCCGCCGACATCGGCGCGGTCATAGGAAAGGCCCAACTCCTCCAGGGCCCAGGTGGCCTTCTGGACGTTGGACGACGTGGCGCGGCCCCAGATTTTCAGCATGCGAATCTCCCGTATTTCCTTGTGGTTCAATAGCCTGTCCAAAGGTTAATGGCCAAGCGCTTCGATCATTGAATTTGCATAAAATTTGACGAAATTATCGTTAATTTTAGCCGTTGACGACGGTATCCACAGGCCTCACTTTCTCTTCCGATGGTGCTGGGGAGATGGGTGCAAAACGCACCCGGACGGGCTCTTCCGGCGCACTTCCGGTTCCGGGCGCTTCATGCGCCGCGACAGAATGTCGATGGCCGCGGACCGGCTGCAGGATGAGACAGGCCCATGGTCGATTCGATCAATACCAACAATTCCTCCGCCCTGAACATTCAGGCGCTGGCCAAGACCAAGTCGCAGCTCAACGGCACGCAGAGCCGCATCTCCACCGGGCTCAAGATCAATGGCCCGAAGGACAACGCGGCCATCTTCCAGGTGAGCCAGATTCTCGCCGGCCAGGCGGCGGGCACCTCGGCGGTGCGCAGCTCGCTCAACAGCGCGGAATCCACGGTCGGCGTTGCCGTGTCGGCGGGCCAGCAGGTGTCCGACCTGCTCACCGAGATCAAGGGCAAGGTCGTGCAGGCGAACCAGCCGGGCCTCGATTCGGCCTCGCGCCAGCAGATCGATGCGGAATTCCAGCAGCTGACGCAGCAGCTTGAAAGCGTCGTCGCCGGCGCCAGCTTCGGCGGCGTCAACCTGCTCACCGGCGGCGCGTCGGACTTCGCGGTGCTGAGCAGCGAAGATGGCGACACCTTCAATGTCGGCGCGCAGGATCTGTCGCTGCAGGGCCTTGGCCTCGACGGCCTGTCGCTGTCGAGTTCGGCAGGGGCGTCGTCGGCGCTGACGGCGATCAACGGCGCCATCGACACCGCCAGCGCGCGGGTGGCCGACCTCGGCAGCTCGGCGCAGCGCATCGACGAGGCGGCGACCTTCACCACGCGGCTCGACAACATCCTGAAGGAGAGCGTCGGCAGCCTGGTCGACGCCAACCTGGGTGAAGAAGCCGCCGGCCTGTCGGCGCAGAACGTCAAGCAGGAGCTTGGCCTGCGCAGCCTTGCCATCGCCAATGCCGGACCGAAGGCGCTGCTGTCGCTCTTCCCCGGCGGCAGCGACTGACACGCATCCCTCCCTGTATCGGGGACCACGGCGGGCAGCGGGCTCCGGCAGCGAACAAAATGTTCGGCGCCGGAGCCCGCTGCCCGTTTCTTTTTGTGGGCGACCAAGGCCCGTCTTCGCGCTTTCCCTTTGCCGCGTGATCGGCTTGGATGGGCACTTCCACGCAAGGAGTGCCCATGCCCGCTGACGCCCCGATCTTCCGCCGCTTTGTCGACATACCCGGCGGCCAGGTTCACTACCGCACGGCAGGGGAGGACAAGGGCGGCACGCCGCTCGTGATGTTCCACGCCTCGCCCAGCTCGTCGAAGCTGCTGACACCGCTGATCGCGCGTTTCGGCCGCACGCGCCGCGTCATCGCGCCCGACACGATGGGCAACGGAGATTCCTCGGCGCCGCCCAAGACCGACAATCCCGAGATCGACGATTTCGTCGACTGGCATCTCGCGGCGATGGACAAGCTCGGCCTTGGCGTCGTGGATCTCTATGGCTCGCACACCGGTGCCGGCATCGCGGCGGAAATCGCCATCCGCCATCCCGACCGCGTGCGCCGCCTGATCGTCGACGGCATCACCGGCAAGGCGACGCCGGGCGAGACCGACGCGCTGGTGAAGAAATATGCGCCCGGCGTGACGATCAGCCACGATGGCGCCTATGTCACCTGGCTGTGGAGCTACATCCGCGACACCTTCCTGTTCTGGCCGTGGTTTGAACACGGCAAGGACAATGTGCGCGATGTCGGCCTGCCGTCGCCCGACGACCTGCATGACAAGTTTGTCGAACTGCTGAAGGCGACGCGCACCTATCACCTGCCCTACAAGGCGGCCTTCCGCCACAACACCGCCTCGCGCATCCACCTCATCAAGACGAAGTGGCTCTACACCTGCGGGGTGAACGACATGCTGATCAAGTATTACGACGCCAACGTCGCGCTGGTGCCCAATGCGGCGCATGTGAAGACGCCCGGCGTGTGGACGCCGGAAGACACCGAGAAGACGGTGGCGATCTTCAACCGCTTCCTGGATGGGGATGGGACGAAGGTCTAGGGGAAAGGCGTCGCGGGACCGTTCCCTCCCCCAAGGGGGAGGGAACGGAAGGTTTGGTGCCTCTGATTTCTCAGAGAAACTTCTCCGCGATATCCAGGGTCGAGCGCTTGCCGATCTGGTCGTAGTTTTCCGCCAGCCAGCCTTCGGCGGCGCGGCGGCCAACGGCGTGCAGGTGGCGCAGGAACTTCATGTCGGTGTTGAACTTGCTGGCGGCGCCGAAATGCTTCAGCTCGTCCTCGGCCTCGACCATGTGCATGTTCATGCGCTTGTAGCGGCTGCTGTCGAGCGCGCCGGAATCGATCAGCCGGGTGACGAACTGGATCGAGCGCATCTCGTGCAGCAGGCTTGAGTTGAAGCTGATCTCGTTGATGCGGTCCATGATGTCGCGCGCGCTTCTCGGCACCTCGTCGCGATGCATCGGGTTGATCTGCACCACCACCACGTCGCGCGATTCGCAACTGTAGATCAGCGGATAGATGCAGGGGTTGCCCATGTAGCCGCCGTCGTAATAGGCCTCGCCGTCGATCTCGGTAGCCTGGAAGACGAGCGGCAAGCCAGAGGAGGCGAGCAGCACCTCCATCGACATTTCGCGGTTGCGGAAGATGCGCGCCTTGCCCGAGCGCACGTTGGTGGCGGCGATGAACAGCTTCACCGCGTCGGCATGGCGCACCACATCCCAGTCGATCAGCTGCTCGAGCACCTTTTCGAGCGGGTGATAGTTCATCGGGTTGAGGTCATAGGGCGAGAAGACGCGCGTCAGCATGTCGAAGAAGACGAAGCTGGGCGAGGTTTCCATGCGGTGGTTGCCGCCAGCCCAGGGCGCGGGCTGCA
This sequence comes from Alphaproteobacteria bacterium, assembly GCA_964201105.1. Lineage (GTDB taxonomy): Bacteria > Pseudomonadota > Alphaproteobacteria > SHVP01 > SHVP01 > CANJEJ01. The sequence continues at coordinate 5,306 of CAXNFA010000142.1, forward strand.
GCATGCTGTAGCGGCCCGCTTCCGAGATCAGCGTCCACAGGCGGCTGAGCGCCTCGCGGCCGCCCTC
>CAXNFA010000143.1:0-5359 GCA_964201105.1 Alphaproteobacteria bacterium
GACATGCGCGCCGCCATCGCCGCCGCCGAGCACCGAATTCGGATGCTGCATCATTTCGCGCACCGCTTCCATGTCGCCATGGGCATAGTTGAAGGCGGTGTAGTAGAGCACAGCGGTGCCGTCCTGCCCGAGCAGCAGGTCATAGGCGACGGCCTTGGGATCGCGCCCTTCGCGCTTCGCCCGCGCGCCGATCGAATCCTTCGGGTCGGGCTCGTAATCAAGCGGCTGGCCCAGCGGATAGGTGGCGTCGAAGCAGCCGCGCATGATGTTGCGCAGAGCGTCATCATTGGGATCGTCATCCGCCAGGATCGCTGCCCGCATGGCCGGATCGCGCAGTTTCTTCAGCCGTTCCGGCCAGGGCAATGTCATCAGCGCCTTGAAGCTGGGATAGCGCGAGAAGGGATGCATGCCCTTGAAGGTGAAGAGATAGTTGGTTGGCCGGCCAAACACCTGCGGCACCACCACCTCGCCCGCCTGCGCCGCCGCCTTCGACTCACGCATCATGTGCCGCCAGACTTCCGGGTAATCATGGCTCTGGCCGCAGAGGAAGGTGATCGGCACGCCCGTGTCACGGGCAACACGCCGCATCCATTCCATCTCGGCCGGCGGGCCCTTGGCGTCGAAGCCCGTGGTGCCGCGCACCGTCAGTTCGAACACGCCATGGCCAGCCTCGCGCACGGCATTGGCCAGCGCCATCATTTCCGGCTCCGGCGAAAAGGTGCCGGGCACCAGTTCGCCCCAGACGTCGCGATGCAGCAGCGAGCGTGAGGTGGAGACGCCGAAGGCGCCAGCCTGCAGGGCCTCGCGCACCACCGCCTGCTGTGCGGCGAGATCAGCTTCCGTCGCCTCGCCATAGACGCGGTCCTTCATGACATAGGCGCGCACGGCGACATGGGCGACCTGGGCGGCAACATCGACCGTGCGCGGCTGCCGTTCCAGCGCATCCAGATACTGCGGGAAGCTTTCCCAGTCCCATTTCAGGCCGACGGACAGCGCCGCGCCGGGGATATCCTCCACCCCCTCCATGATGCCGATCAGCCAGTCGTGGCGGTCCGGTGCGGCGGGGGCAAAGCCAACGCCGCAATTGCCCATCACCACCGTGCTGATGCCATGCCAGATGGACGGCGCCAGCTGGCTGTCCCAGGTCGCCTGGCCATCGTAATGGGTATGGATATCGACAAAGCCCGGCGTGACCAGCAGGCCGTCGGCATCGATGGTCCGACTGGCGGGGCCGAGGTTGCGGCCCACCGCGGCAATGTGGCCGTCCTTCACGGCGATGTCGGCGGTGGACGATGCGGCGCCGGAGCCATCGGCCACCCGACCGCCTTTAATCAGCACGTCATGCATCGCAGCACCCCGCAAACTGTGTTTCCGCCAACAGTATAGCGGCGCTAGGATCGCAGACATTCAAAGAATGTCCGGGAGGACAGATGCCGACCATGCCGCAGGCCTTTACCGGCCGCTCGATCGACCAGTCCGACGAATTGCGCATGATCCTGGACACGGTGGATCGGGTCTTCACCCGGCATTTCCCGGCGGAAGAGCAGCGCCGGCGCGACAAGGCGCATGCACCGCCCTATGAGTTGCTGCCGGTGCTGGGCGAAGCGGGGCTGATCGGCCTGGGTTTCCCCGAGGAATATGGCGGCGGTGGCATGCCGTGGTCGGTGGTGACCCGGGTGAGTGAGCGCATGGGCTATCTCGGTTCCATGCTGGGCACGCTGTGCGATGTGACGGTCACCTTCGGCGGCATGTCGCTGATGGCCTATGCCAGCGAAGCGCAGCGGCGCGAAATCCTGCCGCGCATGATCCGGGGCGAGGTGCTCTTTGCCCTGGCCCTGACCGAACCCGGCGCCGGCTCCGACGCCTCGCGCATCCGCACCCGCGCCGTGGCCGTGCCCGGCGGCTGGCGCATCAACGGACGCAAGATCTGGTCCTCCTATGCCGGCGACGCGACCTACATGGTCACGCCCTGCCGCACCAGCGGCGAGCCCGGTCAAAGCCGCGGCCTGACGATGATGCTGATTCCGCCGACCGCGAAGGGCGTGCACATGACGCAGCTCGACAAGGTCGGCAACAACGGCCTGACCAGTTGGGACATCGGCCTGGAAGACGTCTTCGTGCCCGAGGCCGACGTATTGGGCGAGGTCGACCGCGGCTTCCGCAACCTGATGTCGACGCTGCACTATGCCCGTGCCGGCCTTGCCGCCAGTGCCACCGGCCAGGCGCAGAAGGCCGTGGACCTTGCCATCGCCCATGCCAAGGAGCGCGAACAGTTCGGCCAGCCGATCGGCAAGTTCCAGGTCATCCAGCATCGCCTGGCTGACATGCAGATGCGCGTCGACCAGTCGCGGCTCTACACCCATCACCTTGCCGACCTGATCAGCGCCGGTGCGCCGTGCCGGCGCGAGGCCGCGCAAGCCAAGGTGATCGCGACCGAATGCCTGCAATATGTGACCCATCACGGCATGCAGATCCTGGCGTCGGCCGGCTATCACGCGGATTCGGACATGCAGCGCATCTGGCGCGATGCGCGGCTTTATACCTTCGGCGAAGGCTCGAACGAGATTCAGCGCAACATCATTGCCCGCGAACTTGGCCTGTGATCACCAAAGCCTATGACTGGGTCGCCTTCAACGCACGGCGACGGCACGACCACCCAGCCCTGACCGACCTGCATTCGGGCCGGCGATTCACCTGGGGACAGTTTGAGCAACGCACACGCCGTGCTTCCGCCTTTCTTGCAAGGCTGGGCGTGAAGAAGGGCGACCGCGTCGCCATCCTGGCCAAGAATTCGACCGACCAGCTCGACATCCTGTTCTCGGCCATGAAGCTCGGCCACATCTTCCTGCCGCTCAACTGGCGGCTGGCGGTGCCGGAACTGACCTACATCGTCAGCGATGCCGCGCCGCGCGTGCTGCTCTATGGCGCCGAGTTCGAAGACGCAGCCCGGGCTGCGGCGAAGGGTCTGGATTGCACGCTGGTGGCCTTCGGCGACGGCATCACCCCTGATGAATATGAAGCAGGACTTGCCGCGGCCGGGACGGCCTGGCCGCAGGCCGACCTCACCATCGATGACCACTGGACCATCCTCTATACCTCCGGCACCACCGGGCGGCCCAAGGGCTCCATCGCCACCTATGGCACCTCGCTGTGGAACATCCAGTCGATGAATGCCTTCAGCCGGGCGACCGCCGATTCGCGAACCCTGGTCTACGGCCCGCTGTTCCACACCGGCGGCATCGCCGCCTACACGCTTGCCTGTGCACATCTGGGCGGCCAGATCCTGATCATGCGGCAGTTCGACGTGCCACTTGCCTTGCGCAACATCAGCGATCCCGATCTGGGCGTTACCCATATCAACGGCGCGGTGACGATGTATCTGATGCTGAGCCAGCATCCCGATTTCGCGCAGGCCGATTTCTCGCGCATCGTCTGCGCCACCATCTCGGGCGAATCGGTGCCGCGCAGCATCATCGACCTCTACCTGCGCGAGAAAGAGCTGCCGTTGCAGAATATCTACGGCCTGACCGAAGCGGGCCCGTGCCTGACGGCGATGGACCGCGACATGACGGTGAAGAAATTCGGGTCAGTCGGCACCTGCGTTCTGCACACGGAAATGACCCTGCGCGGGCCCGACGGCAAGGAGGTCGGCCCGGGCGAGATCGGCGAGATCTGGTGCCGCGGCCCCAACCTGTCGCCCGGCTACTGGAACAATGCGGAAAAGACGAGGGAAGCCTTCACCGACGGCTGGCTGCGCACCGGCGATGCCGCGCGGCTGGACGAGGACGGCTATTACTGGCTCGTCGACCGCTGGAAGGACATGTACATCTCCGGCGGCGAAAACGTGTATCCGGCCGAAGTGGAGAATGTGCTCTACCGCCTGCCGCAGATCGCCGAATGCGCCGTTATCGGCGTGGCGCACCCGAAATGGGGCGAGACGGGCCGCGCCATCGTGGTGCTGAAGCCCGGAGCAAAGCTCGGCGAGGCTGATATCCTGGCGCATTGCCGCGAAAGCCTGGCCAAGTTCAAGCTGCCAACCTCCGTCGTCTACACCGACGCCCTGCCCCGTTCCGGCGGCGGCAAGGTGGTGAAGCCGGAACTGCGCCAGCGATTCGGACAACCCGTCGAGGCGTGAACGGAGCCCGCATGAACGACACCGCCTATGACTGGATCGCGTTCAATGCCCGGCGGCGACCCGATCATCTCTGTGCAGTGGACCTGCATTCGGGCCGCCGATTCTCGTGGCGCGAATTCAACGAGCGCACGAAGCGCTGCGCTGCGGCGCTGACGGCGCTGGGCATCCAGCGCGGTGATCGTGTTGCCGTGCTGGCGCGCAATTCGACCGACCAGCTGGAACTCTGGTATTCGGCGATGAAGACCGGGCATATCTATGCGCCGGTTAACTGGCGCCTCGCCGTGCCCGAGATCATCCCCATCCTGGAAGACTCGCAGCCCAGCGTCCTCTTCTACGGCGCGGAATTCGAGGATGCGGCAAGGGCGGCAACGAAGGGCATGAATGTCCGCCTTGTCGGCCTTGGCGATGGCATCGCGCCCGGCGAGTATGAGGCGCTGCTGGCGCGCGCCGGCGATCCGCCGCCGCGCCCCGACCAGACACTCGATGACCCCTGGGTCATCCTCTACACCTCGGGCACGACGGGACGCTCCAAGGGCGTCATCATCACCCAGCGCATGACGCTGGCAAACCTGCAGTCGATCGGCATGTTCGCGCGGGTGACCAGCGATCTTCGCACCCTGCTGTTCAACCCCATGTTCCACACCGGGGGGCTGAATGCCTATGCCACCACGGCGATGAACATGGGCGGCGTGACCGCGGTGATGCGCCAGTTCGACGTGCCCGCCATCCTGCGCCATATCAGCGACCCGGAGCTTGGCATCACGCATATCAACGGCGCGGTGACCATGTTTCTCATGTTCAGCCAGCACCCGGACTTCGCCCAGGCCGACTTCTCGCGCATCGTCTGCGCCACCATCGGCGGCGAGAACGTGCCGCGCGCCATTCTCGACCTCTACCGCATCGAGAAGGGCTTTCTGCTGCAGAACAATTACGGCCTGACCGAGGCCGGACCCTGCCTGACTGCGATGGACCGCGACATGGCGATCCGCAAGTTCGGCTCCGTCGGCACGTCGCTGCTCTACACCGAGATGAAGCTGATGAGCCGCGACGGGCAGGAAGTGCCACAGGGCGAGATCGGCGAGATATGGTGCCGGGGCCCCAATGTCACGCCCGGTTACTGGAACAACCCGGAGAAGACGGCCGAGGCCTTCACCGACGGCTGGCTGCGCAGCGGCGATGCCGCCTGGATGGACGAGGACGGCTACTACTGGCTGGTTGACCGCT
>CAXNFA010000144.1:0-5340 GCA_964201105.1 Alphaproteobacteria bacterium
GGCTCGCCACCATGCCGCGGATCATCGTCTGGCGGTCGGCATCGGACATGCCTTGGGCGGCGCGCATATCTTCAGCCGTGGGGCCGCGGGGTGCGGCGGGCGCGGCCGGGCTGCGCGCTGCGGCGCCCGCTTGCGCGACCGGCGGAAGCGTGGGCACGGCCACGGATTCGACCGGCGCGCTCTTCGGCAGCATGCTGGCGAGATCGATGTTCAATTGCTTCGCCGCGTCCTCCAGCTGGCGGCGCACCACCGGCAGCCAGGGCGCATCGGCCGGCGTTTCGGCCAGCAGGGCAAGCCAGCCGTCGAAGGCCTCGCGCGTGCGCCCGGCCTGCGCCTTGGCAAGCGACACATAGAAGCGCCCGGCAGGATCGCGCGGGTCGCGCATCAGCGCGATCTCGAATTCCTGGCGCGCTTCCTCGGTCACGGTGCCGCCGGCGGCAAAGGTCAGGCTTTCGGCCAGTGCGGAGTGCAGCGTTGCCTCGTCGGGCGTCAGCGCCAGTGCGCGGCGATAGGCATCGATCGCCGGCTGCGGCTGCTGCGTCATCATGTAGGAGCGGCCGAGCAGCCGCCAGCCTTCGGCGTCGGCCGGATTGGCGGCAAGCCGCGCCTGAAGGCGCTTGATCGCGTCCTCAAGACCCATGGCGCCGACGGAACCAGCATGGTCGGTGCCGGGGGCCGCCGCGCCGCCACGGCTCGCCAGCGGTTGGCCGGGCAGTGCCGGGTTGCCGCGCCACAGATAGATCGGCAGGGCGATGGCCGGCATGGCGATCAGTGCCACGGCGACGGCGCCCCAGCGCAAACCAGGCGTTTCCCGCGCCTGGCCGGCCGTGACCTCGGCGCCAGCCGCCAGCATGCGGCGTTGCACCTCAACGCGCGCAGCGCTGGCCTCTGCATCCCTCAGCGCGCCGCGTGCAACATCAGCCTCGATCTCGCGCAGCTGATCGCGATAGACCGTCAGGTCGTAATCGACCCGTGCGGCAGTGGTAGCGCGCGCCCGCAACGCCGACAGGGCCAGCACGGCGGCAGCTGCGGCAATCAGAATGGCGAAAGCCACCCAGAGCATCAGGCGGAATCCTTCGTCTCGAGCAGTGCGCTCAGGCGCGCCTGCTCCTCGGATGAAAGCGGCACGGCGGGATCGACGCGGCGGCGCTGGCGGTGCAGGAACAGCATTGCGGCCACGCCGCCGATCGCCAGCAGGATGATCGGGCCGATCCACAGCAGCGCCGTGGCGGGATTGAAGGGCGGTCGCATCAGCACCCAGTCGCCATAGCGTGCGACGACAAACTGGCGCACCTGTTCGTCGTTGTCGCCAGCGACGATGCGCTCGCGCACGATCTCGCGCAGCTGAATGGCAAGGTCCGCGTTCGAATCGGCAATGGTCTGGTTCTGGCAGACAAGACAGCGCAGTGACTTGTCGATCTCATGCGCGCGGGCTTCGGCGGCCGGATCAGCAAGCGTCCGTGCGATGCGCTGGGCATCTGCCGGCGCCGCCCACAGGATGAGTGCGGCAAGAACAAGGGCGAGAAGGCGAACCGGTGCCATCAGCAATCCGTCTTCGGTGGCGGACGCTGACCGCGCATGATCGGGAGGAAGTCGCGCTCCAGCACGGCGCGGGTCAGCACTGAAATATGCTTGAACAGAATGCAACCCTTGCCATCGACCAGGAAGGTTTCCGGCACGCCATAGACACCCCATTCGATGCTGGCACGGCCGTCGAGATCAGCGCCGGTCTTCAGGTAAGGGTCGCCGAAGGCAGCAAGCCACCGCTCCGCATCTTCTGGACGGTCGCGCTGGTTGAGGCCGTAGATCTTGACGGTGTTGCTGCGGGCCAGGTCCATCAGCAAGGGATGTTCCTCGCGGCAAGGCACGCACCAGGACGCAAAGACATTCACCAGCACCATCTCGCCCTGCTTGAGATCGGCGGTAGACAGGCCGGCATTGCGGCCCTGCACTGGCGGCAGGTTGAATTCGGGCGCCGGTTTACCGATGAGCGCCGAGGGAATTTCGCGTGGATTGAGCGTCAGGCCGACGCCAAGGGCGATGGCGAGTACGACGAAAAGCGCGATGGGCAGGATGAATTTCAGTTTCATGGCCAACTCAGCTGCGCTGGGCAGCCACGCCGGCGGCTTGGACCCGGCGGCGCGACGGGGCGCCGACGCGGTGGCGCCGGTCGGACAGCGACACCAGACCGCCAAAGGCCATCAGCAGCGCGCCGGTCCACAGCAGGTTGATCAGCGGTTTGCGATAGAGGCGCGTCTGGTAGGCGCCATCGCCCACGGGCGTGCCGACCACGGCGAACAGGTCGCCCATGCGCGTCGGGTGGATGGCGGCTTCGGTCGTCTCCATCGGCGGGTTGGCGAAGCGGCGCGTCTGCGGCTGCATGATGGTGAGCAACTCACCGCCCCGATAGACGCGGAATGTGCCTTCGGTCGCGTCGAAATTGGGGCCGCGGGCGGGGCGTGCGCCGTCGAAGACGAAGGTGTAGCCCGCGATCTCGGTCTGGTCGCCCGGTTTCATCACCTGCAGCTTTTCGCTTTCCCAGCCCAGCGCGCCAGCGGCGCCCATGATGAAAACGCCGATGCCGGCATGGGCGAGCGCCGATCCCCAGACCGAGCGTGGCATGTGGATGGCGCGGTTGAAGCTGTCCTTCGCGCTGGCGCGGAACAGGCGGGTGCGCTCGACGATCTCGACCATGCTGCCGGTGGTCACCCAGACGCCGAGGCCGAAGCCGAGGATGGCGAGCACTGGCCCGCCCCAGGCGAAATAGAGTGCGCCCAGCAGCGCAACGACAGTGGCGGCGGCGGCGAATTTGAGACGATGCAGTGCGCCCGCCAGGTCGGCGCGCTTCCAGGCGAGCAACGGGCCGAAGGCCATGACGGCGACCAACGGTGTCATCAGCGGCGCGAAGGTGGCATTGAAATAGGGCGGGCCGACAGTGACCTTCTCGCCGGTCAGCGCATCCAGGAACAGCGGATACATCGTGCCGAGGAAGACGGTGGCAAGCGCGGTGATCAGGATCAGGTTGTTGAAGACCAGCGCGCCTTCGCGGCTCATCGGGGCGAACAGGCCGCCGCCTCGCAAGGCCGGGGCGCGAATGGCATACAGCGTCAACGAGCCGCCGATGACGAGGATCAGGAAGGCCAGGATGAAGACGCCGCGGCCGGGATCTGACGCGAAGGCATGTACAGAGTTCAGGAGCCCCGAGCGCACGATGAAGGTGCCGAGCAGCGACAGCGAGAAGGTCAGGATGGCGAGTAGCACCGTCCAGGTCTTCAGCGCGTCGCGCTTTTCTACCACGATAGCCGAATGCAACAGCGCCGTGCCGGCCAGCCAGGGCATGAAGGAGGCATTCTCCACCGGATCCCAGAACCACCAGCCGCCCCAGCCGAGTTCGTAATAGGCCCACCAGCTGCCGAGCGCGATGCCGATGGTCAGGAAGGTCCAGGCCGCCAGCGTCCAAGGCCGCACCCAGCGCGCCCAGGCGGCATCGACCTTGCCCTCGATCAGTGCGGCGATGGCGAAGGAGAAAGCGATCGAGAAGCCGACATAGCCGAGATAGAGAAAGGGCGGGTGGAAGGCGAGGCCGGGATCCTGCAGCAGCGGGTTGAGCCCGTTGCCATCCATCGGGGCAGGAAAGATGCGCTCGAACGGATTGGACAGGAAGACGAGCAGGCCGAGGAAGCCGACTCCGATCATGGCCTGTACCGACAACACGCGGGTGCGCAGGTTGGGTGGCAGGTTGCCGCCGAAGACAGCAACGGCAAAGCCGAACAGGCTCAGGATCAGCACCCAGAGCAGCAGAGATCCTTCATGGTTTCCCCACACGCCGCTGATCTTGTAGAGCATCGGCTTGGCGGAGTGGGAATTCTGCCAGACGTTCATAACCGAGAAGTCTGACGTCACGTACAGTGCGGTCAGGCAGCCGAACGCGAACAGCGAAAGCGCGAATTGCAGCGCAGCGGCAGGTACGGCAAGCGCCGACCAGGCGGGAATACGGAGGGCGGAGCCGGCAAGCGGCAAAGTGGCCTGAAGCAATGCGACAGCAAGCGCGAGAATGACGGCGAAATGCCCGATCTCGGCAATCATGGTGTGGACCTTGTTCCGCCGGGCGGGGCTTTCTCGCCATCGGGCAGCCAGTGACCTGACTTTTTGAGCGCATCGGCCACTTCGGGGGGCATGTAGTTTTCATCGTGCTTGGCCAAGACCTCGCTGGCGATGAAGGTGCCGTCGGGGGCAAGGCGGCCGTCAGTTACGACACCCTGTCCTTCGCGGAAAAGGTCGGGAAGCATGCCCGTATAGCGCACGGCGACTGTGTGCTTCATGTCGGTGACGCGGAAGCTGGTGGTCAGGCCGTCCGCTTCCTTCTTGACCGAGTTTTCTTCCACCAGGCCACCGAGGCGGAAGCGGGTTTCCGGTGGCAGTCGCTTTTCCACCACATCCGACGGGCTGTTAAAGAAGACGAGGTTGTCCTCGAAGGCCGACAGCACCAGGGCAGCGGCGATGCCGAGCGTGACAAGCGCGGCGACCAGCAGCGCGAGGCGACGGCGCTTGGGTCTCATGATTTCGTCTCGCGGCCAGTGGCGGCGCGGCGCGCAGCCTGCAGCAAGTCAAGCGTGCGCTGGTCGGCGCGCAACGCGCGGCGGCTTTGCGCGGCGAAGCCGATCATCACCACGGCCGCCAGCCCGAAGGCGGGCCAGATAAAGGCGGCATAGCCGCCCATGTGCAGGAACTCGGACAAGGTCGACACGGCGATCCTATTTTGCAGGCGGCGAATAGAACGCCACATCGGCGTCGGGCCGGTCGAAATGCGGGTAGAGGGGATGGCCAACCAGCGGGGTCACGCGGATGTCGGAGAAATAGCGAAAGAAGGGCAACGCCCGCATCGCCTGGTGCAATTCGTCATGGCTGGCGAAATCGAAGATGCCGACTGCGCCGCTGCCGCTCGCCTTGAACCAGATGCGCAGCATCTTGCCGGCGCGATAGGCGTTGAGGCCCCAGTCCCATTCCTTCTGCACCAGCGCCTTGATGTCGGCGGCCGGGGTTTGCGCCAGCGCGCCGGAATCAGTGTCGAGTTCGATCAGGAACAGCATGGTGGTCCTATTGCGCGGGGATGCCGAAGACCGGCGCGCTCGCCGGCTCGGCCTGCATCAGGCGCAGTGCGCGGATCTTGCGCGCGACAATCTCGCGCTGGATGCGGAGGATCAGCACTGCGATGAAATAGAAGGTGAAGCCCAGCGCCATCAGCAGCAGCGGGATGAGCATCGAGATGTGGATGCTGGGGCCGGACAGCGTCAACACGCTGGCAGGCTGGTGCAGCGTGTTCCACCAGTCGACGGAGAA
>CAXNFA010000145.1:0-5294 GCA_964201105.1 Alphaproteobacteria bacterium
TCGGTCGGGTGAAGTCGGCGCAGACGGCGACGACATCGGTGCCGGGATAGTCCACCGCCAGCACGTCGGCTGCGTCGCGCAGATGCTCGCCGGAAATGTCGATCGGCACGAAGGCCTGGGCATCCACTGCATCAAGCAGCAGGCGGATCTTGATCGACGAGCCGGCGCCGAATTCCACCACCGTTGTCTGCGGGCCCGCCAGTTCGGCGATGTCGTCGGCATGGTCGCGCAGGATGCCAAGCTCGGTGCGCGTCGGGTAATATTCCGGCAGCTCGGTAATGCGGTCGAACAGCTTCGACCCGCGCATGTCGTAGAAATACTTGGCCGACAGCTGCTTCTCGGCGCGGGCGAGACCGGCCAGAACGTCGGCGCGGAAGTCGTCGCGTGCGTGGCCCAGGTCGACATAGCCGGCGCGACGGTGGCCGGAGCGGGAGATTTCGAGGGTGACGGTCATGCTGCATCCTCCGCAAGCCGCACGCCGGCAAACATCCACCGCATGGCTGGGTAAAAGAAGTTCCGGTAGGTGGCGCGCACATGCCCGTCCGGGGTCGCGCAGCATCCGCCGCGCAACACCATCTGGCTCGACATGAACTTGCCGTTGTATTCGCCAACCGCACCCTGGGCGGGCTTGAAGCCGGGATAGGGCGAGAAGGGTGACTGCGTCCATTCCCACACATCGCCGAACATCTGCTGCAGGCCGGGCCCCGCTTCCGCTGCCACGGGGCGCAGGTAGCCGGAGCCGAGCGTGTTGCCGGCGGCAGCAAGTCCGCGCGACGCGCGTTCCCACTCGCCCTCGGTCGGCAGGCGCTTGCCGGCCCAGCGGGCATAGGCGTCGGCCTCGAAGAAGCTGACATGGCAGACCGGCGCGTGGTCATCGACCGGCTGCAGGCCAGCCAGCGTCATCGCCTGCCAGCGGCCATCATCCTTCTGCCAGTAGAGCGGTGCTTGCCAGCCCTCGCGCTGCACGGTGGCCCAGCCATCCGACAGCCAGAACTCCGGCCGCGCGTAGCCACCGTCGGCGATGAAGGCCTTCCACTCGCCATTGGTAATGCAGCGCGACGCCAGCTTGAAGGGACGCAGCAGCACCTGGTGGCGCGGGCCTTCGCAATCGAAGATGAAGACGGCATCCGCATCGGCGCCAATCTCGACGATGCCGCCGTCAAAGCGCTGCCAGCTGACGGGCGGCGCGGTGCGTGCCGGCGCCGGACGGAAGGGGCGGTAGGCGGGCGCCATTGCGTTCTGCGAGAACAGATGCAGCAGGTCCATCAGGATCAGTTCCTGGTGCTGCTCCTCATGGGCAAAGCCGAGCTCAACCAGCGGCGTGAGTTCGTGCAGAAGCGCGTCGTCCGCCGTCTCGATCAGCCGCGCCATCGCGGCATCCACATGCGCGCGATAGGCGAAGACCTCGGCGACGGTGGGACGCGTCAGCAGCCCGCGCTGCGGGCGAGGGTGCCGTGCGCCGACCGCCTCGTAATAGGAATTGAACAGGAAGCCGAAGATCGGATCAGCCGGCCGATAGTCCGGCACATGCGGGACCAGCAGGAAGGTCTCGAAGAACCAGGTCACATGCGCGATGTGCCACTTCGCCGGGCTGGCGTCCGGCATCGATTGCGGCACCATGTCCTCAGGCGCCAGGCCGCCCACGAGCGCTTCGGATTGTTGGCGCACGGTGCGATATCGCTGAAAGAGGCTCTGGCGCTCCGGCCGATCGGACCGAAGACTGACATCCACAGTTGGCATGGAATCAGCTTCTCCGTAGTGTATTCGCAACTAATGCTGCGGATTGTCAACAACCCCCGGTGGTTTGGGGCTTATTCGCCGCGCAAATGAGGTCAGTCACCCTAGCCCGCCGGGAAAAGGGGGAGCAACCCGAAAGCGGCCCCACAGAAACAACGGGCTTTGCGCGCCCAGGTTGCCCGATGTGTCGATTTGCCTGCCAAATGCGGGAGCAGGCCACCGCAATCCCTTGAAATGCCGGCACAAATGCGTAGATTTCGCCCATACCCGAGGAAATCGCTCATGTTTATCAAGACGCAGGAAACCGGCTCTCCCCACGAACTCACGTTTCTGCCGGGCCGCGAGATATTGTCCTCCGGTCGTGTCAGTTTCGCGACCGTGGGCGAGGCGATGCGTGCGCCGCTGGCGCGCCGGCTGCTCGAACAGGGTGATGTCGAGCAGGTGACCCTGGGAACCGATTCCATCCTCGTCCGCAAGGCGCAGGGCGCCGACTGGACCGAACTCAAGCCCGCACTTCTGGTGGCCATCATGAATCACTTTACAGCCGGCGAGCCGGTCATGCTCGACGCCGCCGCCCCCGCACCGGCCCAGGCCGTCAGCGACGATCCGATCGCCGCCAAGATCCGGGATCTGATCGACACGCGCATCAAGCCCGTCGTCTCCAAGGACGGCGGCGCGGTGGTGTTCCATGACTTCAAGGACGGCGATGTCGTGCTGGAGTTCCAGGGCTCGGCCTATCGCCTGGTTGGCGGCATCGAGAACCTGCTGCGCCACTATGTGCCGGAGGTCGTCAACGTCGTCGACTATCTCGACACGGTGTCCAAGCCCGGCCTCGACACGCCCGAAGGCAAGGCGATCCGCCAGGTGCTGCAGGATGAGGTGAACCCGAGCGTCGCGAGCCACGGCGGCCATATCAGCCTGATCGATGTCATCGGCGACACTGCCTATATCCGCCTTGAGGGCGGCTGCCAGGGCTGTGGCATGGCCAATGTCACGCTGAAGCAGGGCGTCGAGGTGCAGATCAAGAAAGCGGTCCCCACCATCGCCCGCGTCCTCGACACCACCGATCACGCGAGCGGCAGCAATCCGTATTACCGGGGTTGAGTTTTACGCACCTCGCCCTTCGAGACGCCCGCTTTGCGGGCTCCTCAGGGTGAGGCGCTAACGAGATATCGTCACACTCGACCTCATGCCGAGTAGCGCCCGCAGGGCGCGCCTCGAAGCATGGCAGCTAGCCGCGCCCCGCCATCCCGAAGGCCTCGGCAATCAGTTCATACGAGCGCACGCGCGCGCTGAAGTCGTGGCAGATGGTCAGCACCATCACCTCGTCGACGCCATAGCGTTCGGCCGCAGCCTCGATGCCCGCCTTCACCACGTCCGGCGTGCCGATGATGTGGCCTTTCGAGCGTTCTGCAATGCGCTGGCGTTCGGCAGGAGTGTAGTCATAGGCGTCGGCTTCCTCGGGCGACGGATACTTGCCCAGGCGGCCGCGCTCAAGTTGCACGCGCCACAGATTGCGGCTCTTCGCGTAATACTCGGCCTTCTCCGTCGTCTCGGCGCAGATGGCAAAGAGGCAGATGTTGGCGCGCGGCTCCGGCGCAAATTCCGACGGCTCATAGGCGTGGCGGTAGAAGTTGACGATCTGCTCGCCGCCCTCGCCGTTGATGAAATGGGCGAAGGAAAAGGCGGTGCCCATCCGCGCCGCCAGCGCCGCGCTCGAATCGCTCGACCCCAGCAGCCACAGCTCCGGCGCCGTCTCGGTCTTCGGCGTCGCCTTGATACGGGCAAAGGCTTCCGTCACCGGCTTGGTGTCGGTCAGGAAGGCGCGCAGGTCGCCCACCTTGGCCGGGAAATATTCGATGCCGATCTGCGAGCCATAGGCGAGCGCCGCGGCGGTCAGCCCGTCGCTGCCCGGCGCGCGGCCGATGCCGCAATCGATGCGGCCGGGATACATCGTCTCCAGCAGCTTGAAATTCTCGGCGACCTTGAGCGGGCTGTAATGGCTCAGCATCACGCCGCCCGAACCAACGCGGATATGCTTCGTCGCCCCGGCCACGCGGCCGATCAGGATTTCCGGCGACGCGCCCGCCAGCCCGTCGCTGGAATGATGCTCCGCCAGCCAGTAGCGGGAGAAGCCCAGCCGGTCGGCAGCCTGGGCCAGTTGCACGGTTTCGTTGATGGCATCCGCCGGCGTCGCGCCGCTGCGCACGGGCGACTGGTCGAGCACGCTGAGTTTCAGTGTCATGCGCCGTGCTTAGCGCATGTGCGCGGGCAGCGCCACCATCGGGCTCTCAGTTCGCCTTCAGATGCTTCTCCAGCAACGCCAGGGTGCGCTGCCACGCGTCGTTCCGCGCCTGCGTGTCAACCCTGTAGATGTATCCGTTAGCTGAAGTGTCGCTTTGCATGAGACTGGACCGGCCACGGTCGAAGCGGTGGTGAGCCCGTGGATAGATCACAGCTTCCACCGTCTTACCGGCGGCCGCCAGCCCGTCGCGATAAGCGAGCGACTGTGCTGCGACGACTTCGTTGTCCGCGTCGCCATGTAGGAGGAGGACGGCGCCACTGACCTTGCCGGCATTGCGCAGCGGCGAGCCGGGCCACTGCGCTTCGATCCGCCGCGAAAAGACAAGGTTGCGGTTCTCGAGGTCGTAGACTCCGTAGTAGCCAACGATGGCGCGCACGGTGGGATCGTTGGCGGCCAGCACCGCGCTATAGTAGCCGCCGAGTGAAAAGCCGACGGCCCCTGTACGGTCGTCCATCACCTCAGGCCTCTCGCGCAGCCATTTGGCGATAAGTGGCACGTCGTCGGCGTGCCGCAGGTCATATATGTTGGGGCCAATCATGCCGTATTGGTTGAGGACCGGAACCAGGGTCGCATAACCTTGTTTGGCGAGTTCAATGGCAAATGTCCTGTCGAATTCTTCCGGGCTGCCGAACTGAACCATGTACAGGGTCGGGATCACCAGCACACCGGGCACCGGGCACCGGACCAGGGGCAGACGGCAGATAGACGTCCGAGCGGATGAATTTTCCGCCAGTCACCGGAATGCTGAGGTTGATATGGGTGATGCCGCCGTCGAGCTTGCGCTCGGTCGGTTGAACCTGTGCGCTGACAGGCATCGTGAGCACCAGCCCGACGACCGCCGCTGCGGCGGCCAGGCCACCGCGCCACATATCTGAAAATTTCAAGGCATCCCCACGCTTTGGATTTTTGTTGTGAGAACTAAAGCGCCCCTTGGCGAAAATGGCGAATCATTTTCTGGGAGGGATGTGCTCTTAAAAAGCCCTGCTGCGAGCCCATTTTTGCATTGGCGCCTAATCTTGGCGCTGCGCGCTGTTTGGGAGGTGGCCATGCTGCTCACCCCGATTGGCACGAAGCAACGGCTGTGGAATCCCGGCCTTGCCAACGACCATCTGACATTGGGCCAGGTCTACAAGACGCTGCCCGGCGATCTGCCGGCGGCGATCGATCCGCTGGTTCGCCTGTTCGAAAATCCGTCCAGCCCGATGGCCTTCCGTGGCGCCATCACGCTGGAGCGGCACGACTGCGTGCATAT
>CAXNFA010000146.1:0-5282 GCA_964201105.1 Alphaproteobacteria bacterium
TCGGCTACAAGGCGCCCAGCGCCGCGCATTACCACCACATGGACGAGGAGATCTTCGTCCTCAAGGGCCGCTTCACCTTCGACGGCGAAGTCTGGCTGACGGCGCATTCCTATTGCTTCCACCCGTCCGAAACGGTGCACGGATTCAAGAGCGCGCTGGCGGAGGAATCCTGGTTTCTCTCTCGCGTTAGCCAGGAGCTTGACTTCAACTTCGTCGAAAAGCCGCTGAGCACGAGCAAGCCCTATTCGCTCAAGGACGAGCAGGGCCCGCGCGGTGTCAGTGTCGTGCCCGATCCCGCGAAGGCGGCGTGGCAGGACGTGTCCGACAAGTCAGGCCGTATCGTGATGCAGCGGCTGGTTCTGAGCCAGCATCCGCAGAGCGGCGAAGGTTCCATGCTGGTGCGTTTCCTGCCCGGCTGGGAAAGCCCGCATGGCGACCATTTCCACACGGTCTATGAAGAGGCCTTCGTTCTCGAAGGCGCGCTCGAGGCGGCGGATGGCACGGTCTACGGCGCCGGCTGCTACAGCTTCAAGCCGCCGCGCACGCTGCAGTCGCGACTGAAAAGCAAGTCGGGCGCGCTGTGCTACATCAACATCGGCGGCCCGCTCGACTTCGTGCCGGCGGAGAGGCTTTGATCCGCGTCCCATGCTTCGAGACGCCATGCTGCGCATGGCTCCTCAGCATGAGGACAGTTAATTGAAAAGAAGCAACCCTCACCCTGAAGAGGCGCGCAGCGCCGTCTCGAAGGCCGAGGGTGCTTGCCTCACGCCATCGCGTAGCCGCCGTCGACCACGATCTCGGTGCCGGTGACCGACTTCGCCTGGTCGGACACGAGGTAGGCGACGATGCCAGCGATGTCGCTGGCGGCCCCCACCATGTGCAGCGGTGTCTTGCCCTCGATCATGGCGCGGAACTTCTTCGCGCCCTCCTCGCCAAAGGCCTTCACCTGGCTGTGGCCCGACCAGATGAGGCCGGGGTGCACGGCGTTGACGCGGATCTTGTCGCTGGCGCCCTCGATGGCCGCCGTCTTCGTCAGGTTGGTCATGCCGGCCTTGCTGGTGCCATAGCCGGTGCTGTTGGGGCCGGCCTTGATCCCGGCCACCGACGAGATGTTGACGATGGCGCCGCCGCCTGACTTCCCGATCGCCGGCATGCCGTGCTTGATGCCCATGAAGGCCGCTTCCAGATTGATCTGCAGCATGTACCAGAGCGTGTCGAGGCTCAGCGTCTCGATCGGCTTCAGGATGCAGTCGCCGGCATTGTTGACCAGCGCGTCGATGCGGCCGTGCCTGCTCAGGATCTCGTCGATGGTGCGGGTCCAGTCCGCCTCCACCATCACATCCATCGGGCGATACTGCGCCTGGCCGCCGGCTTCGGCGATCTCGCGTTCCGTCTCCGCGCCGCGTGCCGGGTCGCGCCCCGTCACCACCACGGTGGCGCCTTCGGCCGCCGCGCGCATCGCGCAGCCCTTGCCGATGTTCGAAGTGCCGCCGGTGATGACGACGACCTTGCCGGACAAACGCTTCGATTCGCTCATAGCACCACTCCCGCGCCCAGCGTGATTTCCGATCCCGTCGCGAAGCGCGAATCAGGGCCGGCGAAATACAGAACCGCGCCCGCCAGATCCTCGTCTGGCGTCGCGTCCGTCATCTCGATGAGGTTGATGCGAATACCGTCGCTCTGCGCGCCGCATTCCAGCGCCGCGGCGCGGCCCATGATGCGCACCCCGCCCGCCGCGGCCGTGTTGACCGCCGAGCCCTTGCCGGGCAGCTTGGCTGCCAGCGTCGACAGCGTGATGATCGATCCGCCCTTGCCGGCTTCGCGCATGGCGAGGATGCCGTGGCGCAGGCCAAGCCAGGGGCCGGTGATGTTGATGGCTTCCGCGCGGCGGAACTCGTCCAGGCTCAAGGCCGCGATCGGGCGCATCAGCGTGTCGGGCGGCCCGTTGACGAGAATGGTGGGCGGGCCGAAGGCGGTTTTGGCGGCGGTGATGACCGTGTCCCACGACGCTTCGTCGGTGATGTCATGGCCGCTGCTGGCGGCCTTGCCGTTCCGGCGGACGATCTCGGCCGCGACAGCGGCGGCCTTGTCCGGGCTCGCATCGGTGACGAAGACGGCGGCGCCCTCGCGCGCCAGGCACAGGGCCGCGGTGCGGCCGGCGTCGGTGCCCACGCGGGTCACGAAGGCAACTTGATCGGACAGGTTCACAGGCGATTCCTCAGCCCTCGCGGGGCGCAATTCGGCAAGGCGGGCAGTCTGTCATGGCGCGCGCAGCCAAGGCCAGCAGACAGATGCATGCCCTTGCAGAATGGTATACCGTTCAGCCAACAATACAGAAGCGCCGGGAGAGACAGGACATGACCAGGATCATGAAGGCGGGCCTTGCCATGGCCGCGCTGGCCGCCGCCGCGCTCGCTGGCCCCGACGTCGCCGTTGCGCAGATGCAGGACAAGACGCTGCGCGCCAGCAACTGGGGCCTGCCGCCCAGCCGGGGCAACCCCTTCGCCGGCTTCTCGACGCCGCAGACCTTCACCTGGTCGGCCATGTTCGATGCGCTGACGACGATCGACGAGAACGGCACGCCGCAGGCGGCGCTGGCGACCGCGTGGAAGAACACCAGCCCGACGACCTGGGAATTCACCCTGCGTCCGGGCGTGAAGTTCCACAACGGCGAGGCGCTGACGCCCGCCGCGCTGGTCGAGGCCGTGAACTGGCTCAACACCGACGACGGCAAGGCGAAGGGCGGCTCGGTCGCCAGCCGAATCGCCTGGATCGCCTCCATCGCGTCGAAAGGCGATGGCGCGCTCGAGATTACCACCAAGCGCCCGAACCCCATCGCGCCCAATGAGCTTGCGGTGCTGCTGCTGCCCGAGCCGAAGGCATGGAAGGATCTGACCGCCTTCGCCGACAAGCCGGTGGGCACCGGCTCTTATAAGGCCGTCAGCTTCAGCCAGAACCTGGTGAAGTTCGAGGCCGACCCGCAAAGCTGGCGCCCGGCGAAGATCAAGTATCTGGAAATCTATGACATTCCCGACCGCGCGGCGCGGCTCGCGGCCTTTCAGTCCAACCAGGTCGACATCGCGCTCGGCATGTCGCCGGACAACCTGCCGGCCCTGAAGGCCGCGGGCGCGCAGATCAACGCGCAGACCGGCCACCAGGTGCTCACCTTCGGCATCACCCAGGTCAATGCGAAGGAGGGCGTCAACATCGCGCCCTTCCAGGACCGCCGCGTGCGCCTTGCCCTCAACCATGCCATCGACCGTCAGGCGATGGTCGACGGGCTGCTCGCCGGTGTCGGCGGCGTCGCGGTGGGGCAGGGGCTGACGCCGATCGTCAACGGCTATAACCCGGCCGTGAAGCCCTATGCGCATGATCCGGCGAAGGCGAAGGCACTGCTCGCGGAGGCGGGGCACAGCAATCTCGCCTTTGACGTCGAGGCCATTCCCGGGGCCTTCCCGGCAGATAGCGAGATCTTCCAGCAGATGGCGGCTGATCTCGGCAAGGTCGGCGTGAAAAGCAACATCCGCACCATCACCTTCGCCGACTGGCGCAACAAGTTCTTCCCGATGACCTGGGACGTGCCCGTCTGGCACAACCTGTGGATCGGCGGTCCGGTTATGGATGCGTCGAGCCCGATGGTCAGCCAGTCCTGCGGCAAGAGCGGCAAGCCCTATGTCTGCGACCCCAAGCAGCAGGCCTTGCTCGACGCTGCGGCGACCGAATTCGATGCGAAGAAGCGCAACGCCATCCTGCAGCAACTTGTCCAGTTGCAGCATGACGAGGCGATCAACATCTTCCTGGTCGGTTTCAACAACATCCATGCCTATTCGCCGAAGATCGAAGGCTTCCGCAATGTGAATGAGACCATTCACTATCACCAGATGACCCTGAAACCCTGAGGTTACCGCCCACTTTCCGCTGGCCCGCCGGCGGATGTGAGCCGTATAGAACGCCCCTACACTTCTTCCGCCGCCGATGGAGAGACCAGCCATGAAATTCACGCCCCATACCGTCAAGCTGCCCAGCGGCGACGTGAAATACTATGTCGGCGGCGAAGGCCGCCCGCTGCTCTACTGGCACACCGGCGGCGGCGTCCGTTTCAGCCCCGGCCTTGTTGAACTCGCAAAGACCTTCAAGATCTATGCGCCGGTCATGCCCGGCTTCGATGGCACGCCGCAATTGCCCGGCATCAAGGACTGCAAGGATCTCGGCAAGCTCGGCAGCGAGTTCCTCGATACCGTGGTCAAGGACCCGCATTGCGACGTGATGGGCCATTCGATCGGTGGCCTGGTCGCCGCCTGGACCGCGGTGCTCAGCCCCGACAAGATCGGCCAGCTCGTGCTGGTCGGCCCTGCCGGCTTCCGCTCGCCCGACCTGCCCGCATCGCCGCCGCCCGCCGATCCGAAGGAACGCGCGAAGCAGGCCTATGCCCATCCGGAAAAGATCATGCCCGATCCCCGTTCGCCCGAGGTGGCGAAGAAGGAGGTCGATGTCACCATGGGCTATATGGCGGGGCGCGCCTATGACGCCGAGGTCATCGGTCGTCTGGGCGAACTGGAATGCCTGACCATGGTGCTGGTCGGCACGGCGGAAAAGTCGGTGCCGCCGGAGGCGGTCTGGCTTCTGCGCAACGCGATCAAGCGCTGCCACAGCATCTATGTCTATGACGCGGCGCATATCGTCGACATCGACCAGCCGGAGCGCTTCGCCGCCGTGGTCGGCGACTTCCTGACGCGCGCCGATTCCTTTATCGTCCATCCGGGCAATCCATCCACGGCGACCGGGGCTGTCGCTTGAGCAGCAGCAAGTCCGCAAGCCGCCGCGCCGTGGAAGCGGCGCCGGAGCCTGAGGACGAGGGCGATGGCGAGTTGTCGCGCGCGGCGGAGATCGCCTATCGCGGCATCCGCACGCGCATCCTGTCGGGCGAACTGCCGGGCGGCGCCTTCCTGATCGAGGAAGACCTCGCCAGCCTGATCGGCGTCAGCCGCACGCCGATCCGCGAATCGCTCAAGCGCCTCAGCACCGAGGGGCTCGTGGTGCTGAAGCGCTATCGCCGCGGCCGCGTGGTGGAAATCAGTGGGCGCGACGTCGAGGAAATCTATGAATTGCGGATGCTGATGGAGCCGGTGGCGGCGGGCCGCGCGGCCAAGCGCATCAGCGATGCAGATCTCGAAAAGCTCGACCGCAACATCGAGCAGATGTCGATGCTGCTGCCTGTGTGGGGTGAATCGAAGATCGGGGCTTTCATCGAGCTCAACGCCGAATTCCACATGACGATCATC
>CAXNFA010000147.1:0-5253 GCA_964201105.1 Alphaproteobacteria bacterium
GCACGGTGGTGTCGTTAAACAGCGTGAAGGTGTCGCCCGCGTCAAAGTCCGCGAAGGACATCTGCGAGCCCATCATCTGCAGCGGCACGGGGAAGGTCGGCTGCGCCATCTGGCCGGCGATAATCTTCTCGATCCCGCCCATCTCGCGCAGATGGCCCGCCATGATGGTGAAATGGTTGCCCTTGGAAAAGGCCGGCGAAAAGAAGGGAAAGCCGTTGATGTGGTCCCAATGCGTATGGGACAGCAGGATCACGGCTTTCTGCACGTCCTTGCGCTGCAGCCAGTGGCCGAGGTTGCGGATGCCGGTGCCGGCATCGAGGATAATGCGGTGACCACCCATGGACAACTCGACGCAGCTCGTGTTGCCGCCGAAGGCAACATGGCGCGGCGAGGGGCATGCGATGCTTCCCCGGACCCCCCAAAACTTGATTTTAAAGCTCATCTGCCGTGTGTCTGCTGAACGGTCTTTTTTTGTTATTAGCCGTTGAACGGTTAGGAATCCACTGTTGCGCCATTGGGGCAGCCTGACCGCCGCACGAGCACTCCCTCAGACTAAAGCCAAGCCCGATAAACGCAACTGGATAGAGGGGGTAGCTCGAAGGAAGATCAGAGGCCAAGTGACCTGGGTCACAGAGGACTGCGCCCGCCATTCACCGGCCCGTGACTTCACCCCGGCAGCGCCGGTACCCCGATGACCAGCGGGTGCAGAAAGAGAAACAGAACATAGCCACCCAAGCCCAGGGCGATCCGCCACAGGCCAAGTTTCCGCAGCGTCAGGCGCGTCCGACCGGCGATGATCGCCGCGAAGGGGAAGTATGAGGTCTGCGCCATCAGTTGTGCCCATCCCGGCGGGTTGGCACGCTGGCGCCGCAGGTCGATGATCCGGGCGCCGAACAGGGCGAGGAAGAGCAGCGAGCCAAAGAGCAGCAGTGCGGCCAGATCGCCATTGGCCAGCAGATGCGCCAGGGCCCAAAGCGCAAAGGCCCACATCATCGGATGGCGAGTGATCTTGATGAAGCCCTGTGGACCCGCGTCACGGGCAAGGCTCTTTTCCCCGCCCATCCCGGTGGGATTGGGGCTGGTGAGGCCGCCAATCAAGAGTATCCAGGCAAAGGGCATGATCAGCAGGGTCAGATGCCGGAAGCCGGTGCCATCCCACAGCGGCTGGATGGGAGCGGCCCCGTAGGCAAAGCCAAGCCAGACCAGCCCGATGATCGACACGAGGGCAAAAAGGCCCCGATAGGCCCCCTCCCCCAGCCGGGCGATCAGGATCCCCCGCAAGGCTGTCGGCGGCACCAGAAGGTGGAGGCCGACGAAGAACACCACGGCCGCAATCAGGGATGACATCGTGCCAATCATGGGGCCTCCGGGGCCGCGGGAAACATCAGGGCCGGTCCTGCTCCGCCACCGCTGCCCGGCCGCTGGCCGTCAGCTTGCAGACGATCCAGTCCCGCTTGATCGGATTGGCGAACCAGGGTTCGGCCCAGCCATGCGCGATGCAGGCCTGGACGACACGGGCGTTGATCTGCTGGCCCTGGTCGTCGAACAGCGGCAGCTTGCCGCCGGGCTGGCTCATGCCCCGCCGCAAATAAGCCCGTTGCGCCGGGGTCGGCCGCGCGCCGTCGGTTGCCACATCCATGCGACAACGTTACCCGATGGGGATGTCAGCGTCCAAGCATGGTGCGCTGACAGGCCGGTTCATCTGGGCTATCACTAGGCAACATTCCGCCACGGGAACCGGGGGGCCCCGTGGCATGATCAAGGTTTCCTGCGTGCGGAAAGTGGAGGGGCGCGTGCCCGGTCCTTTGGACCTCGGAAAATTCCGTGGCGCCCTGGTTGGCTGCGCGGTCGGCGACGCCATCGGCGAACTTGCAGTCGTGCACAATTCCAGGCACGCACTGGAAGACTTCCTCGCCGAGGGCGACACGCTGCGCTACACCGACGACACGGCGATGACGATCGGTCTCGCTGAAGCCATCACCATGTCGGGCGGCAAGGTGATTGAAAAGGAAATCGGCGAATCCTTTCGCCGCAACTACGGCCGCGAACCCTGGCGCGAATACAGCGCCAGCACGCCCGCCGTCTTCGCTGCCGTCCAGCGCAAGGACCTGCCCTATGCCGAGGCGGCGGCCAAGCTGCACAATGGCCAGGGCTCTTTCGGCAATGGCGCCGCCATCCGCATCGCGCCGCTGGGCATCCTGTTCCGCAATTCGCCCAATTTGCGCGACCATGCCGACACCTCGGCGCGGGTGACCCACACGCATCCCATCGGGATCGACGGCGCCGCGATCATGGCCTGGGCCGCCGGCAAGGCAGCGAGCCTGACGCCAGCACCCAAGTTCCCCTATGGCGAGTTCTGCGTCGGCATGGTCAATTTCGCCCGCACGCGCGAGATGCGCCAGAAGCTTGCGCTGGTGGTCGAGCTGCTGGCCAGCAATGCGCCGCCGCGCGAGGCGGCGTTCCAGTTGCGGCTGTCGCAGACGGTCGAGGAATCACTCCCCTTCTCGATCTACTGCTTCCTGAAGTTCCCGCAGTCCTACACCGACTGCCTGCTTTGCGCCGTGCTGAACGGTGGCGACCCCGATTCGCTGGGCGCGATGGCGGGGGCCCTGTCCGGCGCCTACCTCGGCTATGACGCCATTCCAAAGAAATGGCGCAGCCGGATGGAAAACGAGGACAAGCTGGAAGACTTGGCGAAGCGTCTGGCCGCACTGGACGGCAAGGTCGAATAGCCCCTTCATCCATGGGGAATTCTCATCACTGTCTGCCCCTGACGTGGCGGCAATGGCCTGCTAGAGTTTCGCCCACGCTTGAAGGGAGCAGCCCATGAAACGCATCGCCGTGATCGGCACCGGATTCCGCAAGGCGGGCAACGCGACGCCGCCGCAGGAAATCCTCGACCTCAAGGCCGCGGGCTTCGACCCCTTCCTGATCGAGACGCGGCTGCCTTCCTTCCCGCTCAATGAAGTGAACCGCGTGCTGAGCGAGTCGGCAAATATCGAGACCGGCCTGCGCGCGGTGCGCGAGGACGGCGCCGACGCCATCTTCATCAACACCGTGGGCGACTACGGCCTGCATGCGCTGCGCTCGGCCCTGCGGGTGCCGGTGATCGGCGCCGGCGAGGCGACGATGAATGTGGCAGCCCAGCTGGGCCAGCGCTTCTCCATCGTCACCATCTGGCCGCGTTCGATGAACTTCATCTATACCGGCCTGCTGCGGCTTTACCGCATGAAGGAGCGCTGCGTGTCGGTGCGCTTCGTGTCGGCCAATGACGAGCTCGGCACGCTGAGCAAGGACAAGAATTTCATCACCGACATGCGCAGCGGCGAGATCACGCAGCAGGATCGCATCGTCGCCATGTGCAACCGCGCCATCGAGGAAGACGGGGCGGACACGATCATGCTCGGCTGCACCTGCATGTCGCCCATCGCCCGCGAGATCGCGGCGCGGGTGAAGGTGCCTGTGCTCAACCCGCTGACCACCGGCTACAAGGCGACGGAAATGGCGCTGGCGCTCGACCACGTCCACAGCGTCGAGGCCTATCGCCCGGTGGGCGGTTCACGTGACGAGCAATACACGGCCATTGCCCAGGCGGTCACGGCGCTCGACGTCGCCAATCCGCGTGGCAAGCAGGCGGCGGAGTAAGGAGCATGACCATGCGCATCGCCAACATCTCGACCTCCGGCGCGGTCCTGAACCCGCGCTTCATCGGCCCGGGCTTCAGCGTCGAAACCATCGACGTCCAGATTCCGGTGTTTCCCTACAACCAGATCGACCATCAGCTGAAGGTGCTGAGCTATGTCGATGCCTGCCTGCGCGCCGAGAAGGCCGGGTTTGACGCCGCCTATATCAACACGGTGGGCGACTACGGCATCGAGGCGGCGCGGTCGGCCACCAGCATGCTGGTCGTCGGTTCCGGCCAATCGACCATGCATGCGGCGGCGCAGGCTGGCCGGCGCTTTTCCATTGTCACCATCTGGCCGCCGGCGACCGGCTACATGTACGAGGATCTCGTCAGCCTGTATGGCTTCGAGAAGCAATGCGTGAGCATCCGCCACGTGGTCAGCGACGCCTATCTCGGCCAGGTACAGTCGGAAGACAGCTTCGTCACGCAGATGAAGGCGGGCGCCAGCCACATGCTCGACGCCGTCGCGGCAGAGTGCCACAAGGCGGTGATGGAGGATGGCGCCGATTCGGTGATGTTCGGCTGCACCTGCATGGCGCCGATCGCCGACAGAATTCAGGACCGCTGCCCCTTCCCCGTCTTCGACGCCATGCGCACCGGCTACAAGATGACGGAGATGCTGCTGTCGCTGAAGCTGACGCAAAGCGGCGCCGCCTATCACCAGGTGCCGCGCGACACCGGCCCGGCCTATCGTGCCGCCGTTCTGGCAGCCGGTCCGCTGGTCAATCCGGAAGATTGCCCGGCCTGCGCCATCAGCGCGATCGCGGCGGAATAGTCGGGAACAGACTGGCCGTGCGGGACTGAGGCGCCGCTTCAGTCCCGCGCAGCAGGCCTCAGGACGGTTGCTGCGCCCGCGGGATGGCTGGGCGCGCCTGATTGGCGCTGACGATCGTCCATTCAACCAGCCGCCGCGTAACCTTGCCGAGCGCATCGTCGAAGGCCTGAACAACGTCCTGCAGGCCGGTGCCGGCAGCGCGCGTCGTCGCCTCGAAATTGTCGGACGCGATGATTTCGCGCCGCGGCTGCTTCACGATCTTGGCGTTGATGCGGATGCGGACCAGCGGCGGCTTGTCGGGATTTTCGTATTCGGCCTGGAACTCGCGCAGCTCGGTGCGCAGGTTGAAGTCCGAGCGCAGGCCAATGGCCTGGCGGCCAACGGCGATGATGCGCCGCGAGTTTTCAAAGGATTCGACAAGCAGCGTCTGCACCATGCGCGGCGCGCGGTCGGTCCAGCGGGCGTTGGCGAAATACTGAAGTTCGAGCGCATTGGTGCGGAGCGCGATGCTTTGCACCTGCAACCCGCCCGCCGCCTCCGGCTCTTCCACCACCAGCTGCCAGTCGACGACAGGCAGGTTGGCATCGAAGGAGGATTTCGGCGTGAGCGTGAACAGCTGCGGCGGCGGGCCACTGCCCGGCAGGAAGCGGGCGCAGGCCGCAGCTGGCAGCACAAGACCCAGCGCCAGCAGCGCGCGCCGGTTGGGGCGGATCAGGTCGGTCATCGGTCAGCCTCGAAGCCTTCACGCCGGTTGCCGAAGAAGAAGCGCGCCGGGTCGGATTCGATCTGCGTC
>CAXNFA010000148.1:0-5112 GCA_964201105.1 Alphaproteobacteria bacterium
GGTGGAGATCGTCACCGCCAAGGTGCCGATCTATGAAAGCGCAGCCGGCAAGAAGACCGTGGCCCAGATGGTGCGCGTGGCCGACCTGTGCCGGTCCGGCTTCATGGCGGGCGATGTGTCGACCGTGATGTCGCCGCGCACCGTGATCACCTGGGCCGAGAATGCCGACATCTTCAAGGACGTCGGCCTCGCCTTCCGTCTCACCTTCCTCAACAAGTGCGACGAGACGGAACGCCCGGTGGTGGCCGAGTATTACCAGCGCTGCTTCGGCGTCGATCTGCCGGAGTCGCCGGTGAGGCCGGCCCCCGCCGCACCGGCCCCGAGCGGCCGCAAGAAGTCGTAAGCGACGGCAGGTCCGATTGGCCGACGAAAAGTCTCCGCTCGACACCTTCAAGCGCAGCGTGTCCTCCGCGACGCGCGCGATTGCGCGGGTGCGCGAGCTCGACATCGCCTATGGCGGTGAAGCCGCCTCGGGCAAGGCCGCGCCGCTGCGCCTGCCGCAACCGTCGCGCGACCTTCCGGCCGCCGAGGTGAGCCTGATCCGCGGTGCCGCCGATTCAATGGCGCTGCGCCTGCGCCACCATGACGCCAAGCTGCATGCCCGTCGCCGGCCCGACAATGCATCGGCCCAGGCCGTCTTCGACGCCGCCGAGCTGGCGCGCGTGGAAGCCATCGGCGCGCGGCAGATGGCGGGGGTTGCGCAGAACCTGACGGCAGCCCTGACCAACCATTGCGAACGTTCCGGCTTTGCCGAGATGCGCGACCGCGAAAAGGCGCCGCTCGCCGACGCCGTGCGCATGATGCTGCGCGAACGCCTGACCGGCGCCGCGCCGCCCGCCGCCGGCAAGGCGGTGGTGGAGGCATGGCGCTCGACGATCGAAGAGCGCGCCGGGTCCGACATGTCGGACCTCGTCGACGCGCTGGAAGACCAGGCCGCCTTCGGCAAGCTGGCGCGGCGCCTGATCTCGCACCTGGAGTTGGCGGACGAGGAAGAGTTCGAGCCCGACCAGCAGGAGCAGGAGCAGGAAGACGACGCCGAACAGGAGACGCAGGGCGAATCCGACGACGGCGAGGGCGAATCCACCGGCGGGGAACCTTCCGCGGGTGACGAGTCCTCGGAGGGCGAAGGCGAGGAAATGGCTGCCGCGGCGTCGGGCGAGAGCAGCGATGCCGACCGGCCCGACATGGGCGGCGATGGCGATCCCGGCGGGCGTCCCGAACACTGGCCCGACTTCCCCAACGACGGCCGTAACGAGCCCTACTACAAGCCCTATAGCGCCGCCTTCGACGAGGTCGTGCATGCGCATGACCTGTGCGACCTGGACGAATTGGCACGCCTGCGCCGCCATCTCGACCAGCAGCTGCATTACCTGCAGGGCACGGTCGGCCGCCTTGCCAACCGCCTGCAGCGCCGCTTGATGGCGAAGCAGCAGCGGTCCTGGGACTTCGACCTGGAAGAAGGCACGATTGATGCCGCGCGCCTGTCGCGCGTCGTCGTCAACCCGAGCCATCCGCTGTCCTTCAAGATGGAGCGCGAGACCGATTTCCGCGACACCGTCGTCTCGCTGCTGATCGACAACTCCGGCTCGATGCGCGGCCGCCCTGTCACCGTGGCCGCGATGTGTGCCGACATCTTGGCGCGCACGCTGGAGCGCTGCGGCGTGACGGTGGAAATTCTCGGTTTCACCACGGTCGCGTGGAAGGGCGGCCAGTCGCGTGAACGCTGGCTTGCCGAAGGTAAGCCGCTCAACCCCGGCCGCCTCAACGACCTGCGCCACATCGTCTACAAGTCGGCCGACGAGCCGTGGCGGCGCGGCCGCCGCAACCTCGGCCTGATGCTGCGCGAAGGCCTGCTGAAGGAAAACATCGACGGCGAGGCGCTGCTGTGGGCGCACAGCCGGCTGATGGCGCGCCCCGAGCAGCGCCGCATCATGATGGTGATTTCCGATGGCGCCCCGGTGGATGACTCGACGCTGTCCGTGAACCCCGGCAACTATCTCGACCGCCACCTGCGCGAGGTGATCCGCTGGATCGAGAACCGCTCGCCGGTGGAGCTCATCGCCATCGGCATTGGCCATGACGTGAACCGCTATTACAAACGCGCCGTCACCATCGTCGATGCCGAACAGCTGGGCGGCGCGATGATGGAACAGCTCGCCTCGCTGTTCGACGACACGGCCGCGGGCAACACCCGCCGCCGCAAGATGCACTGACAGGGCCGCCTGCGGGCGGCGCGGTTTTCATGCGTTTGCCCACATTTCTTGCAGCGGCGAGCCTGCTGCTGACCCTGGCCGGTTCGGCGCAGGCCGAGCCAATCGCCGTCACCAGCACGGCGCTGCCGCTCAATCGCGACAATCTCATCCAGCTGTGCGTCGGCCCGCTGCGCTATGTCGGCGGCGTTGAGCTGACAAGCGGCAATACGGATTTTGGCGGCTTGTCCGGTCTGTCGGTTACGCCGGACGGCCAATCCATCACCGCCGTCAGCGACCGCGGCTTCTGGTTCACCGCCCGGCTCACGCGCGACGCACGGGGTGAGCTGACGGGCGTCAGAGATACCGCGCTGTTTCCCATCCGCGACCGCGACGGCGATCCCGTGGCGATCCGCACGCAGACACACGACGCGGAAGCGCTCGCGCGCGAGGGCGACACGATGATCGTCAGCTTCGAGCGCCGCCATCGCCTGTGGCGCTATGACGCCCGGACTCTCGAGACAGCCAGGGCCGACGTCCTGCCGACGCCGCCGGGCCTGATCGGCGCCCGGATCAATGGCGGAATCGAGGCGCTGGCGGTGCTGGGCCCCGGCCGCTATCTCGCGGTGGCGGAGGAACTGGAAACGCCGGACGGCAACCTGCGCGGCTGGCTGTTCGACGATGGTGCATGGCGGGAACTGGCTTATGAGCAGCAGCCGGGCTGGAAGCCGACCGACTTCACCCTGCTGCCGGATGGCGACGTGCTGGCAACGGAACGTCACTTCTCGCGGCTGGGCGGCTTCACGTCGCAGATTCGCCGCATCCCGCGCGCTTCGATCGCGCCGGGCGCGCTGCTGCAGGGCAAGGTGATCGCGGAATTCGCGGCGCCGGTCCTCACCGACAATTTCGAAGGCCTGGCGAACTTCCGGGGGGCCGACGGGCACATCTATCTGCTGGTCGTGTCCGACAACAACTTCACCCCGCTGCAGCGCACCGTGCTGCTGCAGTTCCGCCTGGAAGACGAAGACTGAGGTTCAGGCGTGGCGGGCGGACGAAGCCTGCCAGCGCATCAACACGCCGATCAGCGCCTTGTAGGGCGCGAGCAGCACCAGAGCCATCGCGATCTTCACGCCATAATCGCCCAGCGCAAGCTGCTGCCACGGCACCATCGTTCCGGCGAAGGCGAGCGAGAAGAACAGGCCGGTGTCGATCGCCGAGGAGATGACCGACGAAAAGAGCGGCGCCCGCCACCAGGCGGCCCGGCGCATGCGCTCGAAGACCAGGATGTCGAGCAGCTGGCCGATCAGGAAGGCAAAGCCCGACGCCATGGCGACGCGGGCCGCGAACCAGGGGTCGGTCACCACGCCACCGAAGACGGCGGACAGGACCACCGCCAGCGGGAAGCCAGCATAGACCACCCGCCGCGCCGCCTGGGGGCCATAGGAGCGGTTGGTCAGGTCGGTGACCAGAAAGACGAAGGGGAAGGAAAAGGTGCCCCAGGTCAGCCAGCCATTGATCGGGATCTGCACCAGGATATTCGACGCCGTGACCACGGTGATCATGGCCAGGATGGGCAGCCACAGGGTGCGGAGGGTCGGGATCATGGCCAGAAAACCTTGAATTGTGGGTCTTTTTAACAAAAAAGCCCGCTCAAGGCGGGCTTTTCCGGGTCGTTTTGGACCGAAATCAGTTCGCGCGGGCCGTCATCACGGCCGAAATGTCGCGCTTGAGGCGACGGGCGCGGATCGACAGGGTTTCGTCCTTCAGCTTGACGATGAAGGAATCGAAGCCACCCGAATGGTCGATCGAGCGCTGCGCCTGGCGCGAGATGCGCAGGCGGACTTCGCGCCCCAGGGCGTCGCTGAGGATCGAGACTTCCTGCAGATTCGGCAGGAAACGGCGCCGGGACTTGTTGTTCGCGTGGCTGACATTGTTGCCAACGAGAACGCCCTTGCCCGTGAGTTCGCAGCGGCGGGACATGATTGCCTCTGATCGGAGCGTGAAAAACGGCCGGAAAGCCCGAAAAGGCTGCCGGAAGGCGCGTTTCATACGGGATCGACGGGGTGCCCGTCAAGTCCGGGGGCTAAGAGGCCCCACCGGGCCGACCAGCCACCGGGGGAGTATCCTAGCGCCGCCCCTCCGCTTACCATGGCGGAAAGGACCGTGCCGCCTGGCAGCCCGACTGGGCCCGGCCGGCCGCCGCCAGGGAGGTTTGCATGACCAAGGGCGATTTCAAGTTTCCGTTCCTGGACCTGAGCCAGATGCTGGCCGGCTACAATGTGCCGGGCATCGACTTCGACTCGATCATCGAGATGCAGCGCCGCAACATCGAGGCCTTCGCCGCCGCCAACCAGTCGGCCGGCGAGGCGATGAAGACCATGGGCCGCCGCCAGGTCGAGATCTTCCGGGAGACGATGGAGCAGTGGCAGGCCGTTGCCGGCGACATGGCCGGCCAGGGCGACCCGGCCGACCGCAGCCGCAAGCAGGCCGCGTTCGCGCAGAAGTCCTTCGAGACGGCCGTGACGGCAATGAAGGAATTCGCCGACCTGACCGCGTCGGCCCAGCGCGAGGCGTTCGAGACCGTGTCAAAGCGGGTGCACGAGTCGATTGACGAGATGCGCGGCCAGTTCGAAAAGCCCGCGCGCAAGTAGCACCTCCGCCACAGCCCAATCTGCGCTGACCCGTCCGCTGCCGCGGACGGCGGCTGATTCGCGCCTGCGGTTCGGGCCGAGCCCCAGCTTTGTCACAGAGTTGCCCCCGACATGTTCCGCGCGCCGTTGCCATGTTCTCTCGAGGCAGGAACCCCGGCGGACCAACACCCATTTGGGCGTTGATTGCAGGGTCCATCCCAACCGAGAGGACAAATCGATGCGTATCCTTCCTGTTGCCATCCTT
This sequence comes from Alphaproteobacteria bacterium, assembly GCA_964201105.1. Classification (GTDB taxonomy): domain Bacteria; phylum Pseudomonadota; class Alphaproteobacteria; order SHVP01; family SHVP01; genus CANJEJ01. Next base: position 5,085 of record CAXNFA010000148.1, read on the forward strand.
TCCGTCGCGCTGCTGTCCACCGCTGCCT
>CAXNFA010000149.1:0-5104 GCA_964201105.1 Alphaproteobacteria bacterium
CCCGCCCATCGACCTCGCCATCATCGTGGCCGGCAGCCACGATCCTGGCTTGCGCAAGACCACGCGAAAGCTGGGCACGCGGCATATCCTGCCGCTGCTCTATGGCGCCAACGACTCGCCACGCCAACGGCTGCGCCAGGGCTTCGCGGCCGTCATTCCGGACGGGTCGAGCACCGACTACATGGACCGCAACATCCGCCTGCTCATCGGCCATTCGCAGGCGCGCGACCGGCTCGCGGCGCAGCAGGCCGCCGTCGTGTCGGCCTTCAGTCCCGGCCTGCGCGGGAAGCATGTGCTGGTCCTGGAGGACCGCCTCGTCAACCAGACGGTGATCCAGAAGCAGCTGCAGAAACTTGGCATCGACTGCGTGCTGGCCGCCAACGGCATTCGCGGCCTCGAAATTCTAGCCAGTAAGCGCTTCGACCTCATCCTCTGCGACTGTTCGATGCCGGAGATGAATGGCTACGACTTCACCCGCAACTGGCGGCTGCGCGAAATGGCGGAAGCCCAGCCGCGCGTGCCGATCATCGCGCTGACCGCCAACGCCTTCGCGGAAGATGCTGACAAATGCTTTGAAGCGGGCATGGATGACTTCATCAGCAAGCCGGTGACCATGGACCGCCTCGCAGCCCGGCTTGTGCGCTGGCTCAACCCGCCGGAGCCCATGCGGATCAAGGACGCGGCAGATTCCGACGTGGCGCCGGAGTCCGCCCCCATCATCAACCTCCCGGGTCTTGCAGATATCCTCGGCGTCGATGATCCGCTGGTGCTGAATGAGGTGCTGGCGGAATTTCTACCAGCCATGCGGGAATCGCTCGCTCAGGTCGCCGCGGCCGTTGCCGGCGGAAGGTCCGACGAAATCGTGTCCACTGTCCACGGTGCCAAGGGCGAAGCGCGCAGCGCCGCCGCCGACGGTCTGGCCCAGCTCTACGCCGAGCTGGAGGTGGAAATCGGCAAGGCCGACCCCGCGCAGATCCAGACCCTGATGACCCGCTCCACGCTGGAAGCAGCCCGGATTGAACATTTCATTCAAGCACGGCTGAAGGGCAAAGCTGCATGACGCGAGCTTCGGAACTGCCGGGCGCGCCGCACCCCGCGACTCATCCGGGCGAACACGATGGTGTCCAGGCCCTGCTGGTCGATGACAACGCCTTCGCGCGCAGCCTGGGCAAGCGCGTCCTCCATGCCGCCGGCATCGACGCCGTCCGGCTGGCTTCCAGCGGGGACGACGCCTTCGCCCTCCTTGAGAAAGTGGAGCCGGGGATCAACATCGTTTTCTGCGACCTGATGATGCCTGGCATGGATGGTGTGCAGATCGTTCGCCGCCTGGCCGAACTTCCAACGCAGCCCGCCTTTGTATTTGTCAGCGGTGCGAGCGCGGCATTGCTGAACACGGTGGATGCGGCCGCGCGTGCCCGTGGCGTCCATGTCCTGGGCTTCATCCAGAAGCCCTTGACCGTCGAGGCCGTGCGCCGGGTTCTCGACCACATGAACGACCAGCGCCTGGCAGCTCCCCGCATCGACGTGGCGGTGACGCCCGCCGAGATTGATGCCGCGCTGGCCGGGGACCAGTTCCACCTGCATTTTCAGCCCAAAGTCTCGCTCATCGACCGGCATGTGGCCGGTTTCGAATCACTGGCGCGCTGGCAGCATCCCGAGAAGGGATGGATATCCCCGGCGGCTTTCATTGCCGTCGCCGAGCAGAGCGGACAAATCGCTGCGGTGACTGAGCGCATCATTCAGCTCGCCCTGACACAGCATGCGCAGTGGGCGGTTGCCGGCCAGCATGAGACGACGAGCATCAACCTGTCCGCCCATACCCTGGTCGATCTCGAATTTCCCGACCGGCTGGCAAGAGAGTCCGAGCGCTTCGGCGTCAATCCGGGCGAGATCATCCTGGAGGTAACGGAATCCGGCGTGTTCAAGGATATCGCCAACACACTGGACATTCTGGCGCGCCTTCACATGAAGGGATTTTCATTGTCGATCGACGACTTCGGCACGGGCTATTCCTCGATGGAACAGCTGCGACAGGTACCCTTCAGCGAGATGAAGATCGACCGTGCCTTCGTCAATGGCGCCAGCAGCAATGCGAAGATGCGCGCCATCCTGGAATCGAGCGCCAGTCTTGGCCGCAGCCTGCAGATGAGCGTGGTGGCGGAAGGAGCCGAGACCCAGGAAGACTGGAACGCCGTGCACAGCGCCGGCGTCAACCTCCTGCAAGGCTATTTTGTCGCCAGACCAATGCCCGCCGACCAGGTTTCGGCATGGCTGGCGCGCTGGACGGCAAGCCACGCCGCCTGACGCAGTTGTGAGGCACTTCCCGTGGGGAATTGCTGCGCCGCACAACACGAAGCCCAACAAATCGTGCCACCAATGCTGCTAGGTTTCCTGCGGGGAACTGCCCGTTTCTTTCAGCAGGTGCCGCGTGCAGCCGCGGTCGAAGGAGGTGTCATGCGAATTTTCCGTCATGTCGTTGGCGCGGCAGTGGCCGCCGTCGCCCTTGCTGCCGCAGCCGTTCCGGCGCAGGCGCAATTCATCAACATCCTGACCGGCGGCCAGACAGGCGTCTATTTCCCGCTCGGCACCGCCATGTCGAAAATCTATGCCGACAACATTTCCGGTTCGCGCCCGTCGGTGCAGGCGACCCAGGCATCGGTGCAGAACCTGAACCTGCTGCAGGAAGGCAAGGGTGAGATCGCGCTGACGCTGGGCGACTCGCTTGGCTTTGCCTGGGAAGGCAACGAGGAAGCCGGCTTCAAGACACCGCTGAAGAAGCTGCGTGGCGTCGCCGCCGTCTATCCGAACTACATCCAGCTGGTCGCCACCAAGGAATCCGGCATCAAGACGATTGCCGACCTGAAGGGCAAGCGGCTGTCGGTCGGTGCGCCGCGCTCGGGCACGGAACTCAACACCCGCGCCATCCTGAAGGCGGCGGGCATGAGCTACACCGATCTCAGCAAGGTCGAGTATCTCGACTTCGCGCAGTCGATCGAACTGATGAAGAACCGGCAGCTGGACGCCACGCTGCAGTCCGCCGGCCTGGGCGTTGCGTCGATCCGCGACCTTGCCTCGAGCAACGACATCACCGTCATCAGCGTGCCGGCCGATGTCGTGAGCAAGATCGGCGCGCCTTACGTGCCGGTGGTCATCCCCGCCGATACCTACAAGGGCCAGACAGCCGCCGTGCCCACGGCGGCGGTCGTGAACTTCCTGGTCACGCATGACGGCGTGCCGGAATCGCTTGTCTACCAGATGACCAAGTCGCTTTACGACAACCTGCCCGCCATGGTGGCGGCCCATGCCGCAGCCCGCGACATCAAGCTGGACACCGCCACGCAGGGCATGCCGGTGCCGCTGCATCCCGGCGCCGAACGCTTCTTCAAGGAAAAGGGCGTGCTCAAGTAGGCGATTCCACAGCCCGCTGCTCACCCTTGAGACGGCCGCTATGCGGCCACCTCAGGGTGAGGTCGAGGATTGAACACACACCCTCACCCTGAGAAGCGGTCAACGGCCGCGTCTCGACGGGCGAGGGTGTGGTGCACGGTGTTTCCATGACAGCTGCGACGTCCCCAACACCTGCCACCGCCGGCAGCGTTGAACTCGAAGGCTTTGGCCCCGGCTATGGTCCCGGCTGGCGCGGCACGCTGACCTATGGCATCGCCATCGCCTTTGCCGTCTTCCACATCTACAACGCCGCCTTCAGCGGGCTGCCAAGCATCGTCAGCAGGTCGGTCCATGTCGGCTTCCTGCTGCTGCTTGCCTTCCTGCTGCTGGCGCATCGCAGGCCCCGTCAGGGCATCGGCTATTACGCCGACTGGGCGCTTGGCATCCTTGGATTCCTGGTCGCGCTGTATCACTGGGTGGAATACCGCCCGCTGATCGTCCGCTCGGGCGATCCCACAACGCTGGACATTGCCGTCGGCATCGTCGCCATCGCGCTGGTCTTCGAGGCAGGCCGCCGCGTCATGGGCATTGCGCTGCCGCTGATCTGCGCCCTGTTCCTAGCCTATGGCCTGTTTGGGCAACATCTGCCCGCGCCACTCGACCATCGCGGCTACAGCTTTGAGCAGGTTATCGATCACCTGTTCATCAGCACCGAAGGAATCTACGGCACGCCGACGCTGGTCTTCTCGACCTACATCTTCCTCTTCGTGCTGTTCTCGAGCTTCCTCGAGCGCGCGGGCATGATCCAGTTCTTCAACGACGTGGCACTGGGCACCGTTGGCCATCATCGCGGCGGCCCCGCCAAGGTGGCCGTGATCTCGTCGGCGCTGATGGGCACGATCAGCGGCTCGGGCGTCGCCAATGTCGTGTCGAGCGGCCAGTTCACCATCCCGCTGATGATGCGCTTTGGCTATCGCCCGGCTTTTGCCGGCGCGGTGGAAGCGACTTCCAGCATGGGCGGCCAGATCATGCCGCCGGTGATGGGCGCCGTCGCCTTCATCATGGCCGAGACGCTGGGCATCCCCTATCTCGAGGTGGTGCGCGCCGCTGCCATTCCGGCTTTCCTCTATTTCGCCGCCTGCTTCTGGGCCGTACATCTGGAAGCCGGCCGGTATGGCCTGATGGGGCTGCCGAAGGCGGACATGCCGAACCCCTGGACGGCCACCAAACGGAACTGGCATTTGATCCTGCCACTCGCCGCACTGGTCTACCTCCTCTTCACTGGCTTCACACCGCTATTCGCCGGCACGGTGGGCCTTGGCCTGACCGTCGTGCTGATCCTTGGCACGCATATCGCGGCGCGATTTGGCCCCCTTGCCTTCCGGATCGCCTTCTGGATCGCAATCGGCATCGCCTGCTCGACCTTCTTCGATCATGGCATCGACATCGTGCTGGCGCTGATCGCCGTCATGGTTGTGGCGACCTGGTTCACCAAGGGCGGTCGCGAGACGCTGGTGCTCCTGCGCGACGGCCTGGCGGAGGGCGCCAAGAACGCACTCGGCGTCGGCATCGCCTGTGCCATCGTCGGCGTCATCATCGGCATCATGACGCTGACAGGTCTCGGCACCACCTTCGTGCGCGTCATCGTCGATATTGGCCGCGACAACCTCTTCCTCAGCCTGCTGCTGACGATGGTGACCTGCCTGGTCCTCGGCAT
>CAXNFA010000150.1:0-5090 GCA_964201105.1 Alphaproteobacteria bacterium
GCCATGCGTGGGGCCTGGCGTGTCGGCCTTGCGCGGCGGCGCGGCGGCAGGTGCCGGCGCCGCCGGACGCGCGGGCGCGGCGGGCGTTGGCGCTACAACCGGGGCTGCACCGCGCTTCTTCTTGACCTCAACCGTGACCGTCTTCGAGCGGCCATGGGAGAAGCTCTGGCGCACTTGCCCGGCCGCAGCCGAAGGACGGCGCATTTCAAGTTTGCCGCGACCAGCAAGGGTCAGGGGCTTCTTTTCGTCTGTTTCTTCAGTCATTCACTTCGCCAGCTTGCGCGTCATCGCGCCCGCGATCGGGCACTGATGCGCTGAATTCCTGCGGGCGGAAACCCGCAAAACGCGTTGCCTCTGTCAGGAATCTGTTGGCCAAGCCACCGGCCAGCAGCGCAGCATGTACCACATTTTCCCGGCCAAAGGCCAAACTCAATTCCGCGACGGTAAGGCTGCCGATCAGCGGGATATCCCCGCGTTTCGCACGCAACTTTCGCCGTCCATCATCACTTGCATCGGACGCGGCCAGCAGCACGACGGCGCGTCCATTCTCCAAAACCGCCCGCACCTGGTCAAACCCGGTGATGGCCTGACCCGCGCGACGCGCGAGCCCCAGAATATTCAGGCAGCGCTGCAGCAGCTGCGCCGCCACCTCGCTGCCCAGCTCCGGCGCAGCGCGGACATCGCGCTTCGCCGCCCGGCTGAACTTCCGCCCCGCGACCGCCGCCGCGATGCTGTCCCGCGTTGCCGTCACCCACAGGCCGCGACCTGGCAGGTTGCCGTCCACGTCAGGCACCACATTGCCGTCCGGGCCGACGACAAAGCGGACCATGCCGTTCCGGTCCGCCACGACGCCGGAGACGATGCAGCGCCGGTCAGGCCCCCGTTCGTTGTCGGCCGCTTCCGTCAGGCCGGAGCCCCTTCGGCCGGCGCATCGTCGAACCAATGCGCCCGCGCCGCCATGATGATCGTGTTCGCCTCGTCTTCCGACAGACCCGCTTCCGGCAGCATCTCGATGAGCTCGTCACCGGCAAGGTCGCCAAGGTCATCCAGCGTCTTGACGCCGTTCTTGCCCAGCGTGACCAGCATCTGCGGGGTCAGCACCTCGAAGGCCGCAACTTCGTCTGTGACGCCGAGCGCCAGGCGCTCTTCGTTCAGCTCGGCATTGCGTTTCTCGATATAGGTGAGAGCGCGGGCCTGAAGCTCGCCGCCCACATCATCGTCAAAGCCTTCGATATTCGCGAGCTCACGGATCTCGGCATCGGCGATCTCCTCGACCTTCGAGAAGCCTTCCGTGACCAGCAGCTGGGCGATGGTCTCATCCACGTCCAGCGTGTCCATGAACATCTTGCTGCGCTGGCGGAACTCTTCCTGGCGGCGCTCCGATTCCTCGGCTTCCGTCAGGACGTCGATGTCCCAAGTGGTGAGCTGCGAGGCGAGACGCACGTTCTGGCCGCGACGGCCGATCGCCAGCGAAAGCTGGTCATCCGGCACCACGACTTCAACCCGGTGGCTGTCCTCGTCGAGCACGACCTTGGTCACTTCTGCCGGCGCCAGCGCGTTCACGATGAAGGTCGCTTCGTCGGGCGACCACTGGATGATGTCGATTTTCTCGCCCTGCAGTTCGTTCACCACGGCCTGCACGCGGCTGCCGCGCATGCCGACGCAGGCGCCAACCGGGTCGATGCCCGAATCGTTGGACATCACGGCGATCTTTGCGCGGCTGCCGGGGTCGCGGGCGACCGACTTGATTTCGATGATGCCGTCATAGACTTCCGGCACCTCCTGGGCGAACAGCTTCGCCATGTAGCGCGGATGGGTGCGCGACAGGAAAATCTGCGGGCCGCGCGGTTCGCGGCGGACGTCGTAGATATAGGCGCGCACGCGGTCGCCCTGGCGGAAGGTCTCGCGGGGCAGCAATTCGTCGCGGCGGATGACGGCTTCGGCACGGCCGAGGTCGACCGTCACGTTGCCATACTCGACGCGCTTGACGATGCCGTTGACGATCTCGCCGATGCGATCCTTGTACTCGCCATACTGGCGTTCGCGTTCGGCCTCGCGCACCTTCTGTACAATGACCTGCTTCGCGGTCTGCGCGGCGATGCGGCCGAAGTCGATCGGCGGCAGCGGCTCGGCGATGATATCGCCAAGCTGCGCTTCCGGGTTGCGGCGCTGCGCGTCGGGCAGGCTGATCTCGGTCGCTTCGTTCTCGATGCCGTCCTTCACTTCGAGGCAGCGGAACAGGCGGATTTCCCCCGTCGAGCGGTCGATCTCGGCGCGGATCATGTTCTCGGCGCCATACTTGGAACGGGCAGCCTTCTGAATGGCTTCTTCCATGGCGATCAGGACGGTGTCGCGTTCGATCACCTTTTCCCGCGCCACCGCATCGGCAATCTGCAGCAGTTCAATGCGGTTCTGGCTGACGCCCATTCTCGGTTCCATGGTCTCACATCCGTTCGTTGTTGGCGGCCTGCTGACGTTCCGCGGCAAGCGCGGTCTCTTTCAGCAGGGCGTCCGTCAGGACAAGCTTTGCAGTGGAAATGTTGTCGTAGGGAATTGCGACTTCACCTGTGTCGAGCGTGAGCATCACGCGGTCGCCCTCGGTGCCGCGCAGGGAGCCCTTGAAGCGCTTGCGGCCATCGATCGGCGCACGCATTTCCAGGCGCAGCTCGTGGCCGGCGAAGCGGCTGAAGTCGTTGAGGCGAGTCAGTGGCCGGTCGATGCCGGGCGAGCTGACCTCAAGCACATAGGCGCCGGTGATCGGATCCTCGACATCGAGAATGGCGGAGACGGCATGCGATACCTGCGCGCAGTCGTCGGCGGTGATGCCGCCATCGCCAAGCTCGTTGCGCTCGGCGGAAGCCAGGCGCTCGATCATGATCTGCAGAGTCTGGGTGTTGCCGCCGAGCAGGCGCACGCGCACCAGGCCGAATCCCATGGATTCCACCGTGGGGGCGATCAACTGGTCAATCCGCTCAACTTCAGCCATTCAGCAACCGAAAACCTTGCATCGCACAAAAGCCGAGGGCCGCCCGCTTCCGTTTCCGGAAGGACCCAAACGCTCATGTTTATTGGATGTCCCGATAATAAGCGGTTTTCCGGTCTTTTCAAGACCTTCAGCCAACAGCCACCGCGCGCGGTATCCGGCGGAAGCGCAAATAGGAACGCGGAAGACCTTGCGCGACCGACTTCGCTTCGTACCGTGTCGCTTGCCACCCGACAGGGGGGGCGCGCCAGTCCGAGGGGCCCTTGACCTGCCATTCAAAGGCGGGGTGTACCGTCAGATGGGCCAAAGCCCAGCGGGCATACCCCATATGGTCCGTGGCGAAGATGAATTCGGCACCGTCGGACAGGATGCGGGCCAGCGCGTCGAGGTTGCCGGGATGCACGAAGCGGCGCTTGTGGTGCCGTACCTTGGGCCAGGGGTCGGGGAACAGCAGGAAGGCGCGATCGATGCTGGCATCGGTCAGGGTGTCGATCAGAAGCCGGGCGTCGTCGCCGAAGATACGGATGTTGCGTTGCTCGCCCTCCGCCACCTGGCGGACGAGGCTGGCAATGCCATTGAGGTAGGGTTCGCAACCGATCAGGCCGACCGCCGGATGGGCATTCGCCTGGGCGACGAGATGTTCGCCGCCGCCATAGCCGATTTCGAGCCAGACCGAAGCTGTGGTTGGCGTGAACAGCGTGCGGGGATCATGCGAGGCAGGAGCGGTATCCGCGATCTCGATCCCGATCCGCGGCAGCCATTCGTCCAGCAGCGCCTGTTGGGCCGGCCGCAGCCGGTGGCCCAGGCGGCGACCATAGAAACTGCGAACGCCCGCGGCATGCGCCGCGGGCGTTGCGTTGTCCTTAGCGGAGCGCCGACTTGAGTTCGTCGACGAGATCGAGCTTCTCCCAGGTGAAGCCGCCATCGGAATCCGGCTCGCGGCCAAAATGGCCATAGGCCGCGGTGCGCGAATAGATCGGGCGGTTGAGCTTAAGATGCGTGCGAATGCCGCGCGGGGTCAGGTTCATCACCTGCTCCAGCACCTTCTCCAGCTTGGCCTCATCGACCTTGCCGGTGCCATGCGTATCGACATAGAGCGACAGCGGCTTGGACACGCCAATGGCATAGGCAAGCTGGATGGTGCAGCGATCGGCAAGACCGGCGGCAACAACATTCTTCGCCAGGTAACGCGCGGCATAGGCAGCCGAGCGGTCAACCTTGGTCGGATCCTTACCCGAGAAGGCGCCGCCGCCATGCGGCGCCGCACCGCCATAAGTATCGACGATGATCTTGCGGCCGGTCAGGCCAGCGTCGCCGTCGGGACCGCCGATGACGAAGTTGCCCGTCGGGTTAACGTAGAAACTCTCTTCCGGGCACATCCAGCCCTGTGGCAGGACCGAGAGGACGTAAGGACGGACCAGCTCGCGGATTTCGTCCTGGCTGACGCCTTCAGTGTGCTGCGTCGAGACAACGACCGAGGTTGCGGCGACCGGCTTGCCATTTTCGTAGCGCAGCGTGACCTGGCTCTTGGCGTCTGGGCCGAACTGCTTGACCTTGCCACTGTGGCGGTCGTCCGCCATCAGCTTGAGGATGCGGTGCGAGTAGATCAGCGGCGCCGGCATCAGCACGTCGGTTTCGCGGCAGGCATAGCCGAACATCAGGCCCTGGTCGCCCGCGCCTTCGTCCTTGTTGCCGGCGGCATCGACGCCCTGCGCGATATCGGCCGACTGGCCGTGCACATAGACATCGACCTTCGCGTTCTTCCAGTGGAAGCCGTCCTGCTCGTAGCCGATCTTCTTGACGACATCGCGGGCGATGCCTTCAAGGCTCTTCAGCACCTTTTCGGGGCCGCGCACCTCACCGGCCAGTACGATCTGGTTGGTGGTGGTCAGCGTTTCGACGCCGCAGCGCGCCTCGGGCTCTTCCGCGAGATAGGCGTCCACGACCGCATCCGAGATCTGGTCGCAAACCTTGTCGGGATGGCCTTCGGAGACGGATTCGCTCGTGAACAGATAACTGGCGCGTGACATGCCGTAATTCCTCGCTCTTCGGACCGGGAAGCTGTTGGGCGGTCGCACCGGGCCAAATGACGCCACAGGTCGACACC
>CAXNFA010000151.1:0-5067 GCA_964201105.1 Alphaproteobacteria bacterium
AAGTTCCTGTTCGGCACCGACTGGCCGGTGATCGACCCGATCCGTGCCGTGGAAGAAGTGAAGGCGCTGAACTTCCGTCCCGAATCCTACAAGAAGATCATGCGCGAAAATGCGCTGAGCATCTTCAAGATCCCAGGCTCCAAGGGCTACAAGAAGCCGAAGCCGTTCAAGGCCGCAACCAAGACGGCGGCACGCAAGCCGGCGGCGAAGACGATCATGAGCACCAAGAAGAAGGCAGCGCCGGCCCGCAAGAAGGTCGTCCGCAAGAAGCGCTGAGACAGAAACGGGGTCGCCACAGGCGGCCCCGTTCACGTCCGGCAGACAGCCGGCGCCGCCGGCAGGGAGGAAAGCCATGACCATGGAACTGACGAAGGACAAGACTGCGCTTATCGTCGTCGACATGCAGAACGGCTTCCTCGATCCAAAAGGATCGATGGCGCAACTTGGCTTCGACTACCAGCGCCTCGCTGCCGCCAAGCCAGGCTGCCAGCGCCTGATCCAGGCCGCGCGCAAGGCCAAAGTGCCGGTTATCTACACCCAGTATGTCTACAAGCCCGACTTCTCCGACGGCGGCGTGCAGATCGAAGAAATCATGCCGATGGTGAAGGGCGTGGGCCTCTGCGTTGAAGGAACATGGGACGCCGATTTCCCCGAGGACATGCGCCCCGCCAAGGGCGAGCTTGTCATTGAGAAGAATCGCCCCAGCTCCTTCTACGAAACGCGGCTTGATTCCTTCCTGCGGCCCCTTGGCATCCAGAATCTCGTCGTCTGCGGTGTCACCACCAACATTTGTGTCGAGACCACGGTGCGTGATGCCACCCAGCGCAACTACCGCAGCTTCGTGGTGCGCGACGCGACCGGCGAGGTGGAGCAGGACCGTTATGACGTCTCGCTCAAGACCATGGGCTTCTTCTTCGCCCGCATCATGAATGTGAGCGAAGTGCTCGACTCCTGGAATGTGGAACTCAGCAATGCCTGAAGCCAGGGATGTCGGCCCACTGGGGCGCGAGCGCACGGCGCTGCTCATCATCGATATGCAGAACAGCTATATCGATGAGAAGGGTGCGCTTGGCCGCATGAAGCGTAACTGGCAATCATTGCGCGAAGCGCTGCCAGGCTGCGAACGGCTGCTGGCTGGCGCTCGCAAGGCGGGTATCAAGGTGATCCACGCCAAATATGTGTTCCAGCCCGACTATTCGGACGGCGGCGTGCTGATCCGCGAAATTCGTCCGGCGCTCAAGGAATTCGGCCTGTGTCAGGCCGGCACCTGGGACGCCGAGATCGTTCCCAGCCTGACGCCCATCGCGGGCGAGCAGGTGGTGGAAAAGAACCGGCCATCAGCCTTCTATTCCACCCAGCTTGAATCCTTCCTGCGCGCCGCGCGGATCGAGAATGTCGTCGTCTGCGGCGTCACCACCAACATGTGCGTCGAAAGCACCGTGCGCGATGCCTCGCAGCGTGACTTCCGGACTTATGTGGTGGGCGATGCCTGCGGCGAGATGGAGCAGGACCGCCATGATGCGGCACTGGTGTCGATGGGCTTCCTTTTTGCCCGCGTCGTCGGCGTCAATGACGTGCTCGACGCCTGGGACGTGGCACTTGCCAACGCCTGACCGCCCCGTGTTCAAGGGAGATTGCACATGACTGCGAATTTGCGCCTTGTCGGCGAGCGTTGCGCCCTGATCATCGTCGATATGCAGAACAGCTATCTCGAGCCGGAAGGCGCAATGGCCAAGGTGGGGCTCGACTGGACGCGCCTGCGCGCGGCGGCGCCGGGTTGCCAGCGCCTGTTGGCGGCAGCCCGCAAGGCCGGCATCCCCGTGATCCACACACAGTATGTCTTTCAGCCCGACTTCAAGGATGGCGGCCTTCTCACCCGCGAGATCATGCCGGAGCTGAAGGAAGCAGGCCTTTGCGTGAAGGGCAGTTGGGACGCCGAGTTCTGGGACGGCCTCAAGCCGCTGCCGAACGAAGCGGTGATCGAGAAGAACCGGCCGTCGGCCTTCTATTCCACCCAGCTTGAATCCTTCCTGCGCGCCATGCAGATCGAAAATCTCGTCGTCTGCGGCATCACCACCAGCATGTGCGTCGAATCGACCGTGCGCGATGCCGCGCAGCGCGACTTCCGTACCTTTGTCGTGCGCGATGCAACCGGCGAAGTGGTGCAGGATCGCTATGACGGGGCGCTGAAGACGATGGGCTTCCTGTTCGCCAAGGTCATGACCGTCAACGAAGTTCTGGATTCCTGGAAGGTTGAATTGAGCAATGTCGCCTAACGTTTCGCCCATCGTCGGCCGTCCCTCCAACTACCGGCCACTGCTTATCGCCGATGGCGTGCGCAGCGCGCGCCGCCGCACGCCGAACAAGGTGGCATTGGCCCAGGGCGACCATAAATTCACCTATACCCAGCTCATCGAACGCTTCGACCGCGTGTCGCAGGCGGCGCTTCACGACCTGGGGCTGAAGAAGGGCGACCACGTTGCCCTCTTTGCGCCCAATATCATGGAATTCATCGAGATCGTTGCCGGGATCGCCTCCATTGGCGCGGCGGCGGCCATGGTGCCGCCCGGCGTAACAGCACCCGAGGTCGAGCACATCTGCAACGATTCGCGCGCCAAGGTGCTCTTCGTCCACCACAGCCTGGAAGACACGGCGCGGGCGGCGAAGCTCGAGACGGTGAAGCGCATCATCGTCATCGGCAAGGATTACGAAGACTGGCTGATGCGGGCCAAGCCGATCCAACCGACTGGCATTCCCATCGAAGAATGGGATGTCTTCTGCATTCCCTACACCTCGGGCACCACGGGCAAGCCAAAAGGCTGCCTGCTGTCGCACCGCTCGCGCGTCAATGCCTTCTTCATCCAGGCGTCGGAATTTTCCTGCTATTCGCCGGATGACCGGGCCCTTGCCATTGCGCCCCTGTATCACGGCGCGGGCTTTGCCTTTGCCATGGCGCCGATCTTCTTTGGCGGTTTCTGCGAAATCCTGCCGAAGTTCGACGCGGAAACGGTGATGCGTAAGGTCGATGAACTTGCGCTGACGAATATGTTCTTCGTACCGACCTATTTCCATCGCCTCTTCGCGCTGGGGAGCAAGACGCTCGACAAATACAACATGAAGTCGCTGCGCACGATCCAGTCCAACGCCGCGCCGCTGCTGCAGGCAACGAAGGAACAGATCGTCGGTTATTTCGGCGAAGGCATGCTGCACGAGATCTACGGCTCCACCGAGGCGGGCCTGTGCTCCAACCTCCGGCCGCAGGACCAGTTGCGCAAGACCCAGTGCGTCGGCCTGCCGTTGCCTGGTGTCGAATTGCGGGTGACGCGGGAAGACGGTTCGCTCGCCGCGCCCAACGAGCCGGGCGAGCTGTGGACGCGCTCGTCGATGGGCTTCAACGGGTACTGGCAGAACCCGAAGGCAACCGGCGAGGCCTATGACGACAGCGCCTGGCTGACCGTGGGCGATGTCGGCATGCTCGACGACGAGGGCTACCTCTATATCGTCGATCGCAAGAAGGACATGATCATCTCGGGCGGGGTCAACGTCTTCCCGCGCGAGATTGAAGAGGTGCTGCAGCACCATCCCGCCGTGCTCGAAGTGGGCGTCGTCGGCGTAACCCATCCCGAATGGGGCGAATCCGTCACCGCCGTGGTGGTCCGCCGCCCCGGCCAGACCGCGGGCGAGGCGGAGCTGCTCGAGCATTGCCGCCAGAACCTCGCCCGCTACAAGCTGCCCAAGGACTTCAAGTTCGTGGATGCCCTGCCGCGCAACGTGGCGGGCAAGATCCTGAAGCGCGAGCTGCGCGACATGGCGAACCGGGGCGAACTGAAATAGGCCGCGGCGAAGAAAGCCGCGTAGACCCTTTCTCCGGCTGCGCTCCGCGCGCGGCCCTCAATGCACGGAGCCTGCGATGGCTGTGACCGAATCCGAGATCCGTTCTCCGCTGGCCGACGCGTTGCGTCAGATCCTGGGCAATGACAACGTCCTGACCGACGCCGACAACCGGCGGTTCTATTCCAGCGACGTGTATCGCGAGGCGGCACCGGCGGAAATCGTCATTCGTCCCGGCGGGACCGAGGAATTGCAGCGGGCGGTCAAGGCGGCAACGCAGGCCGGCTATGCCGTGTTCCCGCGCGGTGGCGGGTTGTCCTACACCGACGGCTATCTGCCGGACCGGCAGAAGGCGGTGATGGTCGACCTGCTGCATCTGAAGAAGATTCTAGAGATCAACACCGAGGACATGTTTGTCACGGTGGAACCCGGCGTGTCCTGGGCCGAGCTTTATGAAGCACTTAAAGCAAAGGGCGTGCGCACGCCCTATTTCGGCGCGCTCTCGGGCCTCTATTCCACCGTGGGTGGCGCGATGTCGCAGAACAGCCTGTTCTTCGGCTCAGGCACCTATGGAAGCGCCGCCGACCAGTGCCTCGGTCTGGAGGTTGTGCTGGCAGACGGCCGCCTGATCAAGACGGGCTCGGGCGCCACGCCGTTCAATCCCACGCCATTCTTCCGCACCTATGGTCCCGACCTTACCGGCCTGTTCCTCGGCGATACCGGCGCGCTCGGCCTCAAGGTGAAGATCACACTGAAGCTGATTCGCGCGCCCGCCGTCACCAAATACGCATCCTTCGCCTTCGACGAGCCGGAACAGATTGCCGCCGCGATGTCGGAAATCGCGCGCCAGCAGCTTGCTGTCGAATGCTTTGGCTTCGACCCCTTCCTGCAGGCGCAGCGGCTAAAGCGCGCCGGACTCATCAAGGACATCAAGTCGCTCGCCGGCGTCGCCCGCTCGGGCCGTGGCCTGCTCGACGGCGTCAAGCAGGCGGCGAAGGTCGCACTTGCCGGCCGCCGCATGTTCGAAGGCGTCAACTATTCGATGCACCTCGTCATCGAAGGCCGGGATGAAGCCGTGGTAGACAGCCAGCTTGCGGCGGCGCGCCAGATTGCCACCGACGCGAGCGGCAAGGAGATCGAGAACAGCTTGCCCAAGATCATGCGCGGCACGCCCTTTGTCGAACCGCAGAGCATGCTGGGCCCCGACGGCCAGCGCTGGGTGCCGATCCACGCCAT
>CAXNFA010000152.1:0-5024 GCA_964201105.1 Alphaproteobacteria bacterium
AGCTGGCCGCCATTCGCGGCACGACGGACAGGGCGACGCCCGACGCCTACACACGCTCGCTGTTTGATTCCTATGCCGACCGCTTCGACACACATCTGCAGGAAGGCCTCGGCTATGACGCGCCAAGCCGGCTTTACGGCAGCGTCGCGCGCGATGCCGGCGAGGATCCTCATGGCTGGGTGATTGCCGATATCGGCTGCGGCACAGGCTTGTGCGGCATCCGCTTCCGCCCACTCGCGCGGACGCTGATCGGCATCGACCTCGCCCCACGCATGATCGAAAAGGCACGCGACCGCGGCATCTATGACGAGCTTGTCGTGGGCGAGGCCGCCGATGCGCTGCGCCAACGTCCGGCCTCGCTGGACCTGGTGGTGGCTGGCGACGTGCTGATCTATTGCGGCGATGGGGCCGATATCTTCGACGCCGTGGCCGCTGCGCTGAAGCCCGGCGGGCGCTTTGCCTTTACCGTCGAGGAGATCCCGGGTGACTCCTTCGCGCTGCGTCCGACGGCGCGCTTCGGGCACTCGGCGGCCTATCTCCAGCGCCTTGCCGCCGGGCACGGCCTGCGCGTCAGCCAGACCGAACGCTTCACCCTGCGCCATGAGCATGACGGTCCGGTTGCAGGTCTGTTGCATGTGATGACCCGCACTTGACGGGGCCATCGGGGCGTCCCACCAGCCACTGTGGGTGCTCCACTTAAGCATTTGCCGAACAACGGTTATTCGTCCCTGCGGCACGGCGGAGCAGCTGGCCGGCTTACCTGCGGCATTTGACTCGCGCACTGCCTTTGACTATGTGCAGCACCCTGCGCGGCGCATCTCGCCGCCCTCTTATTAATATGTCGGGTGACGGATGAACGTTGTCGTCGTCGAATCGCCAGCGAAGGCGAAGACGATCAATAAGTATCTCGGTGACGACTATGTCGTCCTCGCGAGCTACGGCCACGTTCGCGACCTGCCGGCGAAAGACGGCTCGGTCCGGCCCGACGAAAACTTCGCCATGACCTATGTGACCGACGACAAGTCGGTCGGGCATATCAGCGCCATCGCCAAGGCCCTGAAGGGCGCGAAGACGCTCTATCTCGCGACCGACCCGGATCGCGAGGGAGAAGCGATTGCCTGGCACGTCATGAATGCGCTGGCCGAGAAGAACGCTGTCAAGGGCGTCGATGTGAAGCGCATCGTCTTCAACGAAATCACGCGCGGCGCCGTGCGCGACGCGATCCAGCATCCGCGCGACATCGACATGGATCTCGTCAACGCGCAGCAAGCTCGCCGCGCGCTTGACTATCTTGTCGGCTTCACACTATCGCCGGTGCTGTGGCGCAAGCTGCCTGGAGCGCGTTCGGCCGGCCGCGTGCAGTCCGTTGCATTGCGCCTGATCTGCGAGCGCGACCTTGAGATCGACCGCTTCATCCCGCAGGAATACTGGTCGATCGAGGGTGTGTTTCGCACGCCGGGGGGCGCCAGCTTACCCGCCCGCCTCGTCAACCTGAATGGCGAGAAGATCGACCGTCTTTCGCTGAAGAACGAGGCGGAAGCCAAGGCTGCCATTGCCACGATCGAGGGTGCGAAGGGCTTCAGCGTTGCCGCCGTCACGGCGAAGCAGCAGTTCCGCAACCCGCCGCCCCCGTTCACGACATCCACCCTGCAGCAGGAAGCCTCGCGCAAGCTGCGCCTGTCGGCCAAGCGCACCATGCAGGTCGCCCAGCGCCTGTATGAGGGCATCAATGTCGGCGGCGAGACCACCGGCTTCATCACCTATATGCGTACCGACGGCGTGCAGATGGCGGCGGAAGCCATTGCCGCCTGCCGCAGCGTGATCGGCAAGGAATACGGCCAGCCCTACGTGCCGGGCGAAGCACGTATCTACAAGACCAAGGCGAAGAACGCCCAGGAAGCGCATGAGGCGATCCGCCCGACGGACCTGAGCCGCCTGCCGGCCGAGGCGGCGCGCTACCTGGACGAAGATCAGGCCAAGCTTTACGAGCTGATCTGGAAGCGCGCCATCGCGAGTCAGATGGCCAGCGCCCGACTGGAAAACGCGGCCATCGAGATCGCCGCCGCTGACGGCAAGTCGGCCTTCCGCGCTACCGGCCAGATCATCCTGTTTGACGGCTTCCTGAAACTTTACCAGGAAGGCCGCGACGAAGTTTCCGACGACGACGAAGATCGCGCCCTGCCCAAGGTGTCCGAAAAGGATTCGCTGGAGCGCCCGGAGATCAAGTCGAGCCAGCATTTCACCGAGCCGCCGCCGCGCTTCACCGAGGCGACACTGGTGAAGAAGCTCGAAGAGCTGGGCATCGGCCGGCCATCCACCTATGCCGCCATCCTGTCGGTGCTGCAGGAGCGCAACTACGTCCGCCTAGACAAGGGGCGCTTCTTCGCCGAAGACCGCGGCCAGCTTGTCACCGCCTTCCTGGTGAGCTTCTTCGACCGCTATGTCGAATATGACTTTACCGCCGACCTGGAAACGCGCCTGGACGAAGTCTCAGCCGGCAATCTCGACTGGAAGACGGTGCTGGAGGACTTCTGGCGCCAGTTCAAGGGTTCGGTCGATGGCACGAAAGAGTTGCGCGTGCGCAACGTGCTCGACGCGCTCAACGAAATTCTGTCCGACCACGTGTTCCGGCCCGATGGCTCGGGACGCGATCCGCGCCTGTGCCCGGTCTGCAATGCGGGCCAGCTCAGCCTGAAGGTCGGCAAGTTCGGCGCCTTTGTCGGGTGCTCGAACTATCCCGAGTGCAAGTTCTCGCGGCCCCTTGTCGACAGCGGCAATGGCGACGGCACTGTCGATACAGGCCCGCGCGATCTCGGCAAGGATCCTGAGACCGGCGAGCCGATGACGGTGCGCAAGGGCCCCTACGGCCATTATGTCCAGCGCGGCGAAGGCACCGACGGGGAGAAGCCGAAGCGCGTGTCGATCCCCAAGGGTTTCGACCCTGCCACCATCACGATCGAACAGGCGCGCAGCTACCTGTCGCTGCCGCGCGAGATTGGCCTGCATCCGGAATCGGGCAAGAAGATCGTCGCCGGCATCGGCCGCTTCGGCCCGTATATCAAGCATGGCGACGAGTTCCGCTCGCTGCCCGCCGGCGACGATGTTCTTGCCGTCGGCCTCAACCGCGCCGTGTCGCTGCTCGCAGAGCCGAAGCGCCAGCGCCGCGGCCCCACCGCGCTCAAGGTGCTTGGTGACCATCCGTCTGACGGCAAGCCCGTGCAGGTGTTCGAGGGCCGCTACGGCCCCTATGTCAGCCACGAAAAGGTGAATGCGACCTTGCCCAACGGCACCGACCCGCAGGACGTGACGTTGGAAACAGCATTGGCGCTGCTCGCCGAGCGTGTGGCCAAGGGCGGCAAGGGCAAGAAGGCGAAGGCCGCACCGAAGGAAAAGGCACCGAAGGCGAAGTCAGCCAAGACCACGGCGGCGAAACCAAAGGCAAAAGCCAAGGCGAAAGGCAGGAATGGCGCGGGCACCGCAAAAGCCAAGGCCACCGGCAAGCCCAAGGGCGGCAAGAAGAAAGCCGCCGTCGCCGAACCGGTCGCCGGCGAATAAGCCGGGCATGGCGAAGCGCAAGGGCCCCTCGCCAAACTTCCCGACACGGGAAGCAATCACCGCCTTCATTGCCGAGAATCCCGGCCGCGCCAACAAGCGCGACATTGCCCGCGCCTTCGACATTCGCGGCGATGACCGCATCCTGCTGAAGTCGATCCTGCGCGGCCTGATCAGTGACGGCCTGCTGGAACAGCGGCCCGGCAAGCAATTGTCCGACCCGACCAAGCTGCCCAACGTGGCCGTGGTCGAGATCATCGAAGCCGATGTCGATGGCGAACTCTGGGCCCGGCCGCTCGGCTGGAAGGAAGACCGGCCGGCGCCGAAGATCCTCGTTGTTCCCGACCACCGCCGCCGCGCCGCTGGCCCCGCACTGGGCCCCGGCGACCGCCTGCTCTGCCGCATGCATGAGGTCGAGACCGACCGCTATGAGGCACGCATCATCCGCGCGTTGGGCCAGGGCAGCGACCGTGTCATCGGCGTCTATGAACTGTACGAGGGGCGCGGCCGCATTCGCAGCACCGACCGCAAGGGCGGCAAGGATCACGACGTCACCGGCGCCGACACGATGGGCGCGGAGCCGGGTGAGCTGGTCTATGCCGAAGTCGTGCCAAGCCGCCGCCACGGCCGTCTGCAGGCCCGCATTATCGAACGGCTGGGCAGCACGGAAAGCGCACGGTCGCTGTCGCTGATCGCCATCCACAGCCACGACATTCCTACCGTCTTCCCCCCCGCCGCGATCGAAGAGGCGGAGAATTCCAGCGTGCCCCCGCTGGGCAAGCGCACCGACCTGCGCAACGTGCCGCTCATCACCATAGACCCCGACGAGGCGCGTGATTTCGACGACGCCGTCTGGGCCGCGCCGGATGAAGACCCCGACAACCTGGGCGGCTGGCAGATCATTGTCGCCATTGCCGACGTGTCGCACTACGTGCGGCCGGGCAGCGCGCTCGACCGCGAGGCGCTGAAGCGCGGAAATTCTGTCTACTTCCCAGACCGCGTTGTGCCGATGCTGCCTGAAGCGCTGTCGGCCGGCATGTGCTCGCTCAAGCCGGGCGAGGAACGCGCCTGCATGGCGGTGCAGATCTGGATCGATGCACATGGCCACAAGCGCCGCCACAAGTTCATCCGCGGCCTGATGCGCTCGGCCGGAAGGCTCACATATCGCCAGGCGCAGGATGCCTTCGACGGCAACCCGGGCGAGGTGGCGGGACCGCTGATGGATATCGCGATCAAGCCTGTGCTCGCGGCGCACAAGGCGCTCGCCAAGGCGCGCGACCAGCGCGGCCCGCTAGGCCTGGAAATTCCCGAGCGTCGCGTGCGCCTCGACCCGGGCGGCGAGGTGGTGAAGATCGAGCCCTATCCGGTGCTGCCGTCGAATCGTCTGATCGAGGACTACATGATCGCGGCCAATGTCTGCGCCGCAGAATCGATCGAGGCGGCGCGGCTGGCCTGCATGTACCGCATCCATG
>CAXNFA010000153.1:0-5019 GCA_964201105.1 Alphaproteobacteria bacterium
CGCCTTCGGAATTGGTGATGCCGGCGACGGCACGGGCCGCGTCCTCTGCCTGTGCGGCCTTGCCGTAGAGGCGCTCGGCATCGGGCTCGGCGGTGTCGTAGAGATCAAGATCAGGCAGGGAGCTCGCCAGCAGGGCGGGGTCGGCGAGACCAGCATGCGGGTCTTCTGGCGCCAGCCGCGCCATGGCGACGGCCCGTTCCACCAGTTCGGCAATGGCCTGGGGGGAGCGGTCGGTGGCCGAAACGATGGCGCTTTTCCTGCCGACAAAGACGCGCAGGCCGAGGTCGCGCGATTCCGACCGTTGCAGGTCTTCGCGCGCGCCCAGCCGTTGCGACACGGACAGGGAAACGCCTTCGACCGCGACCGCATCGGCCGCGTCAGCGCCGGCCTTGCGCGCCTTGGCGACCAGA
The DNA here is from genome assembly GCA_964201105.1 of Alphaproteobacteria bacterium. GTDB lineage: Bacteria > Pseudomonadota > Alphaproteobacteria > SHVP01 > SHVP01 > CANJEJ01. The sequence goes on from CAXNFA010000153.1 coordinate 411, forward strand.
TCGGTCAGGAAGCTCAGGGCCTGGGATTCGGCGTCACGCGTGGCAGCCATGAAAACTCCGCGAAAGGTGGTCCCGATATATAGGGGCTGCCCCGCGCGGGCGCGACCCCCACCTTCCTCGCCCGCTTGTTGGCTGGAAGCGGCCGGAGGCCGTTGACGGATGCGGTGCAGAGGCCTAGACCCTTTTCACGGCCCCGCAGCGGGAATTCATGTCGCTCTACCTGCCCATCGCCGAGATCGCGCTGAGTGTTCCCCTTCTGCTGCTGCTCGGCGGCGTGATCGGGCTGCTCTCGGGCATGTTCGGCGTCGGTGGTGGCTTCCTGCTCACGCCGCTTCTCATCTTCCTCGGCGTGCCGGCGCCGGTCGCGGTCGGCACCGGCGCCAACCAGGTCGTGGCCTCGTCGGTTTCCGGGGTGCTGGCGCATTGGCGGCGCGGCAATGTCGATGTGATGATGGCAGCCGTGCTGGTCGGCGGCGGCCTGGTCGGCGCCATCCTGGGCGTCTGGCTCTTTGCACTGCTGCGCCGGCTGGGGCAGGTCGATCTCGTGATCTCGCTGTCCTATGTCCTGCTGCTCGGTACGCTGGGCGCGATGATGCTGGCCGAAGGCATCCGCGCCTATCGCCGCTTGCGCTCGGCGCCTGGCCGGCTCACCAAGCTGCACACCCACTACCTGGTGCACCGCCTGCCGCTGAAGATGCGCTTCCGCAAGTCGCGGCTCTATATCAGCGCGCTGCTCCCCTTCGGCCTTGGCCTCGTCATCGGCATCATGACGGCGATCATGGGCGTCGGCGGCGGCTTCCTGCTGGTGCCGGCGATGATCTACCTGATCGGCATGCCCACGGTGATGACGGTGGGCACCTCGCTGCTGCAGATCGCCATCGTTGGCAGCGCCGTCACCTTCCTGCAGGCGACGACCAACCAGACCGTCGACATCATGCTGGCGCTGATCCTGATCCTCGGTGGCGTCGTCGGCGCGCAAATCGGCGCGGTATTCGCGGGCAAGCTGCGCGGCGACCAGATTCGCATCCTGCTTGGGCTGATTGTTCTCGCGGTCGGCCTCGCCGTCGCCGTCGACCTCGTCCTGCCGCCTGCTGATCTCTATATCCTGACGCCGGTCGCGGATTGAGTCGCTACTTGCGCTCCGACGACCAGGGGAAGTTCACATACTGGTCGCGGGTGTCGTAGCAGATGTTGCCATACATCTTCAGATAGGCGTCGCGCCGCGCAGGCGCGGCATAGACCGCGCCGGGGTTTGCCAGGTCGGCTTCGTATTGCGCGAGGTTGGCCGCGGTCAGGGCGCGCGGGAGGATCTCCATCGCCTGCGGGATGCTGCGGCCGTCCAGCCAGTTCGCCGCCTGCTGGCCCATGGCATAGCCAAAGACCGGGGAATTCAGGCTGACGCTCGCCTTGTAAGGCCCGTTGCCACGCATGATCTCGGCCACCGCCTCAGGCTCGCCGTCGATGCCGCCGAGAAACTGGTTGGGCCGCGCCTTGCCGGCTTCGCGCAGGGCCGCCAGGGCGCCCAGCACGACCGTGTCGGCGCCCAGCACCACGTCGATCTCCGGCTGCGCCATCAGGATCGTGCGCATGGTGGCCTGGCCGCCTTCCTTGTTCACGGTCGGGGGCGAGATGTCGGCCACGATAGTGACGCCTGGCATGCCGCGCAGCGAATCGCGCATCGCCGTGAACCGCGGGGCGAGGAATTGCAGGCTGTCATGCGTCAGCAGCACAACACGGGCGCGGCCCCTGAGCTCCGTCCGGATGTAGGCGGCGGCGGCATCGCCCAGCACCTTGCCGGTCAGATATTGCGGCGCGTTCAGCAACAGCGTGGCCGGGGGCGGCACCACGGTGCCGACATAGCCGCCGGCCCAGATCACCTGCTGCAGGCTGCGACTGAGCGAGGCGGGATCGACCGGCGCCGCCACGACCGCGCCGACACCAGCGGCGCGAAAGGCCTGCACCTGCTCGATCATCAGGGCGGGATCGTTTTGCGCGATCGCGTTGCGGTATTCCAGTCCGCGATCCTTCGCGGCCATGGCCAGGCCGCGGGCCACGCCCTGCATGAACTCACGCTCATTGTCCTGCGCGAAGCCGAGGATCTTCAGCAGTCCTGGCGGAACTGAACAGGCCGGTGCGGCGGGATTGTGCGGGGCGAAGACGACCGGCTGCGTGATGCCGCGCGGGCCGTCCTGTGCCTGGGCCCCGAAAGGGGTGAACAGCAGCGAGAGCAGCGCAATCCGGAGCGCCCAGACCGAAGAGCGGCCTGCCAGAAATATTCTGGATGATGGCATTCCTGCTCCTCGCGTCGCCGCTGCGCAAACGGACCGGACCGACACCAGTCTAGGCTGAATGTCGTCGTCCTGCGAGTCGGGCGGTCGCTAGGCGGGAAAGGTCAGGCGCGCGGCCGTACCGGGATTGCGCGCGGTGTAGTTCAACTCGCCCTTCATGTTGGCGGCCATCGACTGGACGATGCGCGTGCCCAGCCCCGTGCCCCTGGCAGGGCCGTCCGTGCGACGGCCGATGCCGTCATCCTCCACAACCAGCTCAGCCTGGCCATCTGGCAGCGCCTTCATCCGCACACGCACGTCACCCCGTCCGTCGGGATAGGCGTATTTGAAGGCATTGGTGACGAGCTCCGCGACGACCACGCCCAGGTTGATGGCGGTGTCGGTCTTCAGCTGTAGCGGCGCAATCTCATAGCGCAGCACGGCGCCCAGCCCTTCGGCCCGCATTGATGTTTCAAGGTGGTCGAGCAGGCCGGCCAGATATTCATCGAGCGCCACCAGCCGTGCGTTGCCATTGCTGTAGAGCCGCTTGTGCACCAGACCAATGGCATAGATGCGCGACTGAGTTTCCCGCAGTGCATTCTTCGCCGGCGGGTCCTGCACGGCATGCATCTGCAATCCGACCAGCGAAGCCACAAGGGACAGGCTGTTGGCGATGCGATGGTTGACCTCGGCCAGCAGTACCTCAGCGCGGTCGCGCGCCTGCGCCAGGTCAGCCGTGCGTGTCTTTACGCGTTCTTCCAGGTTGTAGTTGAGGGCGCGCACCTCGTCCCGGGCCTGCACGATCTCGCGCGCATACTGCAGGACGACCACGGCGAAGCCACCGACCACCGCGACGATAACCAGCCCACCGAGAATCGACACCCAGCGCAGCCAGATGGCGTTCTGCCGCTGCTCGATCACCCCGGCAGTCAGGCGTTCGTCGGCCGTGAGCGTGATGGCGGACAGGAAGACATTGGCTTCATCTGTCAACGCCTTGCCGCGATTGGTGCGGAACAGGGCAAGGGCGTCTTCGTCCCGCAGATCGGTCTTGAGGGCGATGGTCTGGTCCATCAGGGTGAATTTGTCCGCCACCAGCGCACCCAATCGCTGCAGGCGCAGGTCGGCCTCCCGATAAGGCGCGAGGGCGTTTCGCAGCGCGTCCAGATGCTCCTGCGCCCGCGCCTTTGCGGTACCATAAGGCGCCAGATAGATCTCATTGCCGGTAACAAGGAAGCCGCGCTCGCTGGCTTCAGCCGCCTGCATTGCATTGCGCAGATCGACGGAAGCGCTGCGGGCGTTGCGCGCCTCGATCACCTCGTTGAAATAGTTCTGCGACCGTTCGCCCAGCCAGATGGTCATGCCGACGATGCCCACCAGAGTCAGGAAGGCAACGGCAAGCAGCACGATGGTGGAACGGACGACGAGGCGACTGCTGATCGGCATGGTTTTTTGGGGTGAAGCGGCGCCCTTGTCCGGCACCAAGGCACGTCAACGCCTCACCAATATCCGGCGGGCCCCCAAACTTCCAGCAGGAAGATGGTTCTAGCCCTGTCGCAAATGGCTCAATGTCCAAACGACGATGGGAACAGAGCGGCCGCGCAGCTGCTGCGGATCGCGCTGGATGAGGTCCGCCTTGAGGCCTGCGGTAGTGATGCGCGCATAAAGGTCGTTGCTGATCACCAGGCTGCAGCCGAGGTCGCGGGTCAAGTGCTCGATTCGGCTGGCCACATTCACCGTGTCGCCAATGACCGCATATTCCATCCGGTTGGCATCGCCCGTGTCGCCCAACGTGACAGTGCCAAAGTGAACGCCGACGCCGATGCGCAGCGGCACTTCGCCTCGTGCCTCGCGCGCGGCGTTCCAGCCCGCGCAACGGGTGATGATGCGCCGGGCGCAGGCGAGTGCCCTGTCGGCATCGTCGGCCGCCGGTTCGGGTGTGCCGAAGGTCGCCATGATGCCGTCGCCGAGATATTTGTCGAGCGTGCCGCGTTCGGCGAAGACAGCGTCGGCCAGCAGGCCGTTGAGGTCGCGCAAGGTCGCCATCACCTCGCGCGGTGGCCGGCCAGCGGCGAAGGCCGTGAAGCCGATGGCGTCGGCGAAGAGCACCGCGATCTCCTGACTGCGCGGCTCGGTCAGCGCCTCGTCGCGCGCGGCCAGCGTGTCGGCGATGGCGGGGGAGAAATAGCGCGCGAGATTCGACCGCGCCCGCTCGGCTTCCGCACTGCGATAGACGAGGCGGCGGAATCGCATGAGGCCGTAGGCGAGCGTACCCGCCACCATCAGGAAGAACAGGTTGCGCTGCGCGACGCCGCCCAGGTCGACATAGTTGGGGTCGGAGAAGG
>CAXNFA010000154.1:0-5017 GCA_964201105.1 Alphaproteobacteria bacterium
CTGTCCGACATCACGAAGTACCCCTATCGCTTGCATTGTGAGCAGCACAAATACGCGGGCATGCTGCTCCGCCGGGTCGAGGAAATGTCGCCCGGCTGCGTGCATCGAAATTCGCGCGTGCTGTCGGCGCGCCAGGATGCCGACGCCGCCTATCTTACCGTCGAGACGCCAGAGGGCACGCGCGAGGTCAAGGGCCGCTACCTGATCGGCGCGGATGGTGGCCGCAGCGTCGTGCGCCACAGCCTGGGCGTCAGCTTCGAGGGCAAGACCTTCGAGGAGCGCTTCCTGGTCCTCACCACGCCCTTCGACTTCGGCCCTTATGGCTTCACCGGCACCTGCTATATCGCCGATCCGGTCGAGTGGTGCTCGATGTTCCGGGTGCCGGCCGACGGTCCGCCGGGGCGCTGGCGCGTCGTGTTTCCCGAATCAAGTGGACGACCCGATACGGAGGTCTTCAACGAGGCCGAGTGCCAGGCACGGCTGCAGAACTTCTTCCCGCACCCAGACGGCAAGGACTATCAGATCGTTCACAAGAACATCTACCAGGTCCACCAGCGCATCGCCGGCAAGTTCCGCGTCGGCCGCATCTTCCTGGCCGGCGACGCGGCGCATATCAACAACCCGCTGGGCGGCATGGGGCTGAACTTCGGCATCCATGACGCACTGAATGCCGCCGACAAGATCGGACAGGTCTGGCGCGGCGAGGCGGACGAAACCATCTTCGACCGCTATGACCGCCAGCGCCGCACCGTTGCCGAGGAATATCTCCTCGCCCAGACGGCACAGAACAAACGCGACCTGGAAGAACGCGATCCCGTCGCGCGCGAGAAACGGCAGGAAGAGTGGCGCCAGACCGCGGCTGATCCAGTTAAGGCCCGCGCCTTCCTGATGAAGACCGCCATGTTCGAGAGCGTGCGCCGGGCCCGCGAAATCCAGTAGTCAGACCAGAGCCAAGGATACCAGCCATGACCGACGCGCTCGGCTATCGCCTGAAAATTGCCGTCATTGCCCCGTCGACCAACACGATTGTGCAGCCCGAAATGGATTCGATGCGCCCGCGCGGCGTGACGAACCACATGGGCCGCATCATCATCCCGAATGCTAAGCTGGGATCGGATGCGGACTTCTCCGCCCATATCGAACGCATGCGATCCGGCATCGACACCGCCATCGACAGCGTGATGACGGCCGAGCCTGGCTACATCGCCAACGGCCTGTCTCTTGAAGCCTTCTGGGAAGGCCTGAAAGGCAGCCTGGAGATGGTCGACAAGCTTGAGAAGAAGTACAAGCTTGGCGTCTCAATGGGGAATAACGGCATCCTTGCCGCGCTCAAGAAATTCTCCGGCATCAAGAAGATCGCGCTGATTACGCCGCACCGGCCAATGGGCGACGCCCGCGTGAAGGTGTTCTTCGAGGAAGCGGGGTACACCGTGACCGACCTCCACAGCTTCAACGTCATGGTGCCCTCGCAGATTTGCCATGTCCCGGCGGCCGACCTGCGGAGTGCCGTCAGGAAGGTCAACGAATCGAAGCCCGACGCCATCGTCCAGGTCGGCACCGGCCTGTGCATGGCCGAACTGGCCGGCGAGGCCGAATTCCTGCTCGACAAGCCGGTCATCGCCATCAACACGGCGATTTACTGGCACGCGCTGCGGCAGAACAACATCTCCGACAAGATCCGCGGTTTCGGCAGCCTGCTCGAAACGCACTAGGGCGTCATTCGATCTCGACCAGCACGGTGCCTTCGGTCACGAAGGCGCCGACGGTGCCATTGAGCACTGTCACCGTACCGGCGGCAGGCGCGTTGAGTGTGTGCTCCATCTTCATCGCCTCGACCACAAGGAGAGGCGCGCCGCGCGTCACCACGTCGCCGACCGCGACATGAACCCTGGTCACCTTGCCCGGCATGGGCGCCACCACACCGCCCGCCGCCGTTTCTGCGACACCGCTGCGGGCGAGCGGGTCGATGATCCGCACCAGCGCCGCGCCCGTTTCATCCAGCACCAGATGCTGGCCTTGCCCGAGATCATGGACGGTGCCAGAGGGCACGATGCCCATCGGCAGCGCGACCCCATCAATTGTCGCCGTCGTTATCGACAGGACGATAGTTTGCTCGCCCGCGCCCGCATCAATCAGCAGCCGTTCCTCCGCCGGCAAGTTTAGGCGCCAGCCCTGCCTGCGATTCCAGGGTGATTGCGCTTCGGATATCTCCTCGCTGCCGCGATCTGCCAGATGGGCCGACAGCGCGAGCACGATCTGCGCGGATGATGCCGCCCGCCGCCCCGGCACCGTCGAATCCAGATGCGTATCCAGCCACTGCGTGTGGACTTGCCCTGCTGCGAAGCCGGCGTCCTGCATCATTGCCAGCAGCAGCGCGCGGTTGGTGGCCACGCCCTCCACGACGAAGCCGGCCAGCGCATCGTTCAGCCGATCCAGCGCTGCCGCGCGCGTGTCGCCGCGCGCAATCACCTTGGCAATCATGGGATCGTAGAAGGGTGTGATGCGGTCCCCCGCTGCAACACCTGCGTCAACGCGAATCCCATCCCCCCCTGGTATGGAAAAACGTGTCAGCACGCCCGGCGACGGCAGGAAGTCGCGTTCCGGCGCTTCGGCATAGAGCCGGGCCTCGATGGCATGGCCCTGGGTGGCGATCTGATCCTGCTGAAGCGGCAGCGGCTCGCCGGCGGCAACGCGCAGCTGCCATTCCACCAGATCAATTCCGGTGATCGCCTCCGTCACCGGATGCTCCACCTGCAGCCGGGTGTTCATTTCCATGAAGTAGAAGGCGCCATCAGCGCCGAGGATGAATTCTACCGTGCCCGCGTTGACGTAGCCAACGGCGCGCGCGGCGGCCACGGCCGCCGCGTGGAGCCGGGCACGCAGTTCCGGATCAAGGCCCGGCGCCGGCGCTTCCTCGATCACTTTCTGGTGCCGGCGCTGCAGCGAACAGTCGCGCTCGAACAGGTGAACGATCTGACCATGGCTGTCGCCGAAGACCTGCACCTCGACATGGCGCGGGTGTTCGACGTAGCGCTCAACCACAATCTCCGCATCGCCGAAGGAGACCAGTGCCTCGCGCTGCGCGCCTTCCAGGGCGGCAGCAAGATCACCTGCCGCATCGACGCGCCGCATGCCCTTGCCGCCGCCGCCCATGGCTGGCTTGAGCAGGACGGGAAAGCCGATCCGGTGGGACTCGCGGGCCAGCATCGCCAGCGACTGGTCGGCGCCCTGATAGCCCGGCACCACGGGCACGCCTGCTCGAATCATCAGTGCGCGCGCCGCCGCCTTTGACCCCATCGCCTCAATGGCGCTTGCGGGCGGACCGACAAAGATCAGCCCGGCCTGCGCGCAGGCGGCGGCGAAGTCGGCATTTTCGGACAGGAAGCCATAACCGGGATGCACAGCATCCGCGCCCGCCTGGCGTGCGGCGGCGATCAGGGCCGGAATGGACAGGTAGCTTTCCGCCGCCGCCGCCGGCCCGATGCGGACAGCGGCATCGCAGGCGCGGACATGAAAGGCATTTGCGTCGGCGTCGGAATAAACGGCGACAGTGCGGATGCCCATTGCCCGCGCCGTGCGCGCGATCCGCACCGCGATTTCGCCGCGGTTGGCGATCAACAGCGTGCGGAACATGGCGGGAAGATCAGACGACCCAGTTCGCCTTGCGGCGTTCGAGGAAGGCGCCAATGCCTTCCCTGCCTTCGTCAGACGCACGGCGCTTGGCAATGCGCCTAGCAAGATCATCCATCAGCATGCCATTGACGGGGCGGCCCGACACGTCTTCCACCAGCTTCTTCGCTTCATGCACGGCGCCTGGCGCCGCTTTCAGAACCTGGTCGATCACATGCTCGCCCTGCGCCGTCAGCGCCGTTTCATTCGCGACAACTTCATGCACCAGCCCAAGGCGCTGCGCATCCAGTGCACTGAAGCGTTCGCCGGTCTGGAAATAGCGCCGCGCCTGGCGCGGCCCTATGGCCGCCAGCACCCAGGGGCTGATCATCGCCGGAATGATGCCGAGCTTCACTTCGGTGAGCGCGAAAACGGCATGCTTCACCGCCACCACGATGTCGGTTGCAGCGAGCAGGCCAATGCCGCCGCCATAGACCGCCCCCTGGACCAGCGCCACCGTCGGCACCGGCATGGATGACAGGGCGGCCAGCATCGCGCCGATCTTGTGCGCGTCCGCCTCGTTCTCGGCCTCGCTGAAGCCGGCCGCCTTGCGCATGTAGTTGAGGTCGGCGCCGGCGCAGAAGGATTCGCCCTTCGAGACGATGAGGACGATGCGAAGCTCCTTCTGCTCGCGCAGTTCCTCCAGCGTCTGGGTCAGGCCCAGCATCATGTCCTCGTTGAAGGCGTTGTGGACGTCGGGGCGGTTCAACGTGATCGTCGCCGCGCCCCGCGGGTCCACCTGTAGCAGCACGCTGCGATCTGCCATGGCCTGGGTCATCTCGTCACATCCGGAAAACACCAAAGCGGGTGTCGGGTATCGGCGCGTTCAGGGCTGCCGAAAGCGAGAGCGCCACAACGGTACGCGTCTCGGCAGGGTCGATGATGCCGTCGTCCCACAAACGGGCGCTGGCGTAGTAGGGATGGCCATGCGTGTCGTATTGCTGGCGGATGCCGGCGACGAAGGCCTGCTCCGCGCCCTCGTCAACCGTTTCGCCGCGCGCGGCGCGGCCATCACGCCGGACCTGTGACAGCACGCTCGCCGCCTGCTCGCCACCCATGACGGAGATGCGGGCATTGGGCCACATCCACAGGAAGCGCGGGTCATAGGCGCGGCCGCACATGCCATAATTGCCGGCGCCGAAGGAGCCGCCGATGATAACGGTGATCTTCGGCACTGCGGCGCAGGCGACCGCCGTAACAAGTTTCGCGCCGTCCTTGGCGATGCCGCCGGCTTCGTATTTGCGGCCAACCATGAAACCGGTGATGTTCTGCAGGAAGAGCAGCGGAATCTTGCGCTGACAGCACAGCTCGATGAAATGCACACCCTTCTGCGCTGATTCCGAGAAGA
>CAXNFA010000155.1:0-5012 GCA_964201105.1 Alphaproteobacteria bacterium
CGCCACGCTCAGGCCTTGAGCAGGGCGTCGAGCTTGCCCGCGCGTTCCAGCGCCGCGAGATCGTCGCTGCCGCCGATGCCCTTGCCGCCGATGAAGATCTGCGGCGTGGTGTGGCGGCCCTCGGCGCGCTTCACCATCGTGTCGCGCGCGCTAGGGCTGAAGGTGACGTCGACTTCCTCGTATTTGACGCCCTTGCTGTCGAGCAGGGACTTCGCGCGGTCGCAATAGCCGCACATCATCTGGGTGTAGATTTCAACCTGGGCCATGGGGTCACCGTTCAATGGGATATGTCCCCACTATATAGGGACGCTCGCGCGGAGCGGAACATGGACTGGGCACAAGAAAGCCCCCTCTCCCCTCGTGGGAGAGGGTTGGGGTGAGGGGTGCGCGCGTAGCGCGCCATCCTTGAAAAGCCGCGCTCCCAGCGCGGCAACCCCTCACCCGGTTCGCTGCGCTCACCACCCTCTCCCACAAGGGGAGAGGGGTTTTCGGTTGCATTCACCGTGGCCGGATGACATGGGCCACGGTGAGAACGTCAACCGACGCCGCCCCCGCCCGCAGCAGCACCCGGGTGCAGGCCGTGACGGTGGCGCCCGTGGTCAGCACGTCGTCGAGGAGAAGAAGGCGCTTCCCCGCCACGCGGGCACCCTGCCCTTCGCGCAATTGAAAAGCGCCGGTCACATTGCCCTCGCGCTGGGCGCGGGTGAGCGTGCCCTGCGGCGCCGTGTTGCGCTTGCGGCGCAGGATTTGCGTCGACACGGGCTTGCCGGTCAGGCGGCCCAGTTCCTGCGCCAGCAGCGCCGACTGGTTGAAGCGGCGGTGCAGCAGGCGCCAGCGGTGCAGCGGCACGGGAATGAGCAGATCGGCATCGGCGAGCAGCGCGTCCCCCGCCCGCGCCATCCAGCGCGCCAGCGCGGGCGCCCGGTCGGTGCGGTCGGCATGCTTGAAGCCGAGCAGCAGGGCGCGCGCGCCATCGTCATAGCGCATCACCGCGCGCGCCCGACCATAGAGCGGCCGCGCCGCGATGCAGGCACCGCACAGCGCGCCTTCGCCGCCATCGAAGACAAAGGGTGTGCCGCAGGCGGCGCAAAGCGGTGGCGCGATGAAGCTGACCTCGGCCCAGCAGGAGGCACAGAGCTGGCCATGTTCGCCGACGCTGAGGCCGCAGGACAGGCAGCGCGGCGGCAGCACGATGTCGAGCGCGCGGGCGGCGGTGCCTTGCAACGCCGACCTCAGCCTGAGGAGGCGCCCAGCGCCGTCGCGAAGGCTGTGCCGCAAGCGCGGTGCCACCGACCCACGCGCTTCGGGACGCAGCCCTGCGGGCTGCTGTTCAGCGTGAGGATCAGGAAGGATGGCCGCGCTCCCGCGTCACCCGATCTCCAGCACCATGTTGCCGAAGAAGTCGCGGCTTTCGAGCATGGTGTGGGCGGCGGGCGCGTCCTTCAGCGGGAAGACCTTCGAGATCACCGGGCGCAGCTTGCCTTCGGCGAGCAGGCGCAACACCGTCTTGTTGGTTTCCTTCGGCCCGAAATGCGTGCCGGTGATCCAGATCTGCTTGCGCAGGATGCGGAAGATGTCGACCTCCACCTTGGCGCGGCCGATTGATCCCGCCGTGGCCAGCACGCCGTTGTGGCAGAGCGCCTCGATGCTCTGCTGCAGCACCTTGCCGCCGACGGTTTCGACCACGGCCTCCACGCCACGGCCGCCGGTCAGGCGCTTCACCTCGGCCAGCAGATCCTGCTTCTCGTAGTTTATGGTCTCGTCGGCGCCAAGCTGGCGCGCGCGGTCGAGCTTCATGTCCGACCCGGCGCTGGCGATGACGCGGCAGCCGGCCAGGCGCGCGATCTGCACCGCCGCGCTGCCCACCGCGCCGCCGGCGGCATTGACCAGCACGGTCTGGCCCTGGCGCAGCTTGCAGCGGTTCATCGCCAGTTCCCACGCCGTCGCCATCGCCACCTGGCTGCCCGCCGCGTCGATGGACGACAGGCCGTCGGGAATGCGGATGACGTTGTTCTGCGTCACCTTCACATACTCGGCATAGGTGCCCCACATGGTGAGGCCGAGCTTGTCGAAATCGGCGCAGATGTTGTCGAAGCCGAGGCCGCAATAGCACACCGGATGCTCGCAGACGCCGGAGGAGATGGTGAGCATCGGCATCACGCGGTCACCGGCGCGGAATGCCTTCACGCCCGGCCCGACCTCGACAATGGTGCCGGCGCCCTCGACGCCGGGAATATGCGGCAGCGTGACCTTGGCATAGGGAATCTCGCCCTTGCGCGTCGTCGTGTCGAAGCGGTTGACGCCGGCGGCCTCCAGCTTGATCAGCACTTCGCCGATGCCGAGCTTCGGCACGTCGATGTCGCGATATTCCATCACCTCGGGCCCGCCAAAGCGGGACATCACGGCAGCTTTCATGGGTGGTCCTCCCGCGCCGATCCTAGCAGGATACATCGATGCAACACACCCCCAACCCCAGCCCACCCCCCAAGGGGGAGAGGTTTCTTCCGCAACTCGGCGCTGCGCTGCTGATGGATGAGACGCTGCTAGTTGAGGCCTACGGGTGGCGTGTGATCGGGGGCAGTTGCTAGTGAACGGGCCGGAATGGATTCTCGACCCAGAAGGCCCGAAGTTTTGGGTGGACGCAATTTGCGGGGATTACCACGCGCGCGTCAGCGCTAGCGAAGCTGGCTGTCCTTGCTGCCGCGCCGATTGATGACGGTGAAAAATGGCTTCTTGTCGCGCTCAGATTGGCAGGGGATGCAGGTTCGGACGCCCGGGAGCGCGGTGCGTCGCGCCTCGGGAATAGCCTCGCCGCATTCCTCGCATTCGGCGCACCCCGCCCCTGAAGGCATCCGCGCACGGGCCTGACCTAATGCGTCCTTGACGCTGTCGTCTATCTGCTGCTGAACCGCACCATCTGGTGCCCAGCCGTTAGCCATGACCTTTTTCCCATAATGGGTTGCGATGGACCCAATATGGGGCTGGCGCGGTGTTTTTCACGTCATGGGGTGCGACTGCGAAAAACTGCCGGGCGGTTCGGGCCGCGCGGTAAATCCTGCGCGGGTGACGTTTGTGGGGTCCTGCCGGCCGGTGGGAATGGCCGCTAAGGCCTGTTCCCCACCCACCGGTCCATGAAGGCAATCGAGCGCGCCCAGGCAAGGTCGCCGGCCACCGCGTCGTAGTTCGCCTGTTCCACATTCTCGAACGCGTGGCCCGCGCCCGCGTAGACGTGCATCTCCACGTCCGGATGGCGCTTTCGGATTTTCTCCACCTCCGCCATCGGCACGACGTGATCGCGGTCGCCGTAGTGGAGGATCGTGGGGCAGCGCGGGATCAAATTGATGAACGCCGGAATGTGGCTGCCCCAGAAGTTCACCTGCGCGGGAAAGTCCATCGTGGCGGCCGCGCGCCAGGCCCAGGTGCCACCGGTGCAGAAGCCAGAGATCGCCGCCCGGCCGCCGGCGGCGCCCACACAGGCGGTGATGTCGGCGCAGATCTGGGCTTCGGTCAGGGCGGTGTAGTCTTTCGTGCCGTCCGCCGGCTTGTCGTAGGCATGAACACGATCGCGCGCGATCCGGTCGAACAACGCCGGCGCGACCGCCGTGTAGCCGGCCGCCGCCCACCGCGCGCAGACATCGCCCATGTGCGTGGTCGCGCCGTAGACCGCATGGAGCACGACGACCCCGCCCTTGGCGCGCGCCGAGGGCTCGGCGCGCCACGCCGAGAGACGATGACCGTCGGCGGCGGCGACCTCGATGCGGGCGGCGACGGCAGCTTTCATGGTGTTCCTCCCGCGGTGATCCTAGCGGGCGCAGAGAGGCAGCACACCCCCACCCCGGCCCTCCCCCGCAAGGGGGGGAGGGAGTTATCTCGAACATTTCCCCATCGTCCCTCCCCCCTTGCGGGGGAGGACAGGTGGGGGGTGACGCCGCACGGACCCCATGCCATAAGCGCGCCATGGCGCAGAATGACATCATCGTCTTCGACCGCGCGGCGGTGCGCGCGCACCGCACGCGCGCGGCAACGCAATTCGCCGCGCATGACTTCCTGTTCCGCGAGGTGGCGGCGCGGCTGGTCGACCGGCTTGCCGATATCAGCCGGACATTTCCCGTCGCGCTCGACCTTGGTGCGCGAAATGGCGTCATCGCCGATGCGCTGCGGATGGACGGCGTCGCCGGGCTGCGCGGCATCGCCACGCTGGTCGAGGCCGCGCCCGTGCGCCGCTGCGCCCGCGCACCGCTCGGCCTGGTCGCCGACGAGGAGATGCTGCCCATTGCGCTGGCCTCCTGTGATCTCGTGCTCAGCAACCTGGCGCTGCACTGGGTCAACGACCTGCCCGGCGCGCTGCTGCAGATTCGCCAGAGCCTGAGGCCCGACGGCCTTTTCCTTGGCGCCATGCTGGGCGGCGACACGCTGCCGGAATTGCGCGCGTCGCTGGCGGAAGCCGAGATGGCGGTGGAAGGCGGGCTCAGCCCGCGCGTCTCGCCCTTTGCCGATGTGCGCGACCTGGGCGGGTTGCTGCAGCGCGCGGGATTCGCGCTTCCCGTCACCGATGCCGATACCATCCGCGTCACCTATGCCGATGCCTTCGGCCTGCTGCGCGACCTGCGCGGCATGGGCGAGACCAATGCCGTGGTGGAGCGCCGCCGCACGCCCTTGCGCCGCGCCACCCTGATGCGGGCGGCGGAGATTTATCAGGCCCGCTTCGCCGGGCCGGACGGCCGCATCCCCGCCACCTTCCAGGTCGTCACCCTGACCGGCTGGGCGCCGCATGAATCGCAGCAGAAGCCGCTCCGCCCCGGCAGCGCCAAGACGCGCCTCGCCGATGCGCTGGGGACGACGGAAATCGCGGCGGGCGACAAGATCGCCCCTCCACCCCCAAAGCGGGTATAGGCCGAGGGGTCTTCCCGTATCGCGCGAAGGCGGAGTGATAACTTTCAGGGCCAAAGGGGCGCCTGGGTGACCCGTTTTGCCGGCAAATCGTCGGTTTTGGGCGGAAATTGGCCAGTTTT
>CAXNFA010000156.1:0-5003 GCA_964201105.1 Alphaproteobacteria bacterium
CCGGCCTGATCTGAGGAGCCGCCATGCCCGCGCCCATCGACCTCTTCCACCTGCCGACATCGAACGCGCAGAAGGTGGCGATCGTGCTGGAAGAAACCGGCCTGCCCTATGTCGCCCATCGCACGGTCAAGAAGGCCGGCGAGGCAACACCGGCCGCGCATCTCGCGATGAACCCGATCGGAAAATACCCCGTCATCGCCGATCCCGACGGCCCGGGCGGCAAGCCGATCACGATCTTCGAAACCAGCGCCATCGCGCTCTATCTGGCCGAGAAGAGCGGCAAGCTGCTGCCGGCGGACCTGCGTGGACGCGCGGCCGTGAACCAGTGGATTTCGGTCGGTGCCTCGATCATGACGATCATGGCGGCCCAATGGTTCACCACCAAGCGCGCGAAGACCGACCTGTCCGAGGCGACCGACTGGATCGTTGCTGACGTCAACCGCGGCCTGCAGGCCATCGACCTGCAGCTCGGCGAGACCATCTACCTGACAGGTGCCGACTTCACGGTTGCCGACGCGCTGGTCTACCCCGTTATGGCCACGACAGTGCAACGCATCGAAGGCGGCTACGCTGGCTATGACAACATTGCACGCTGGGCCTCGTTGGTTGGCGCCCGTCCTGGCGTAGTGAAGGCCATGGCGCTGGGGGTTTGAGACGCATGACCAAGATCGCCATCCTTGACGATTATCTCGACAGTGCCCGCAAGCTGGCGGACTGGTCGAAGCTGCCGGCTGATTGCGACATCACGGTGTTCCGCGATCACCTTTATGAACACCAGCAGGATGCACTGGTCGAGCGCCTGCGCGACTTCGACATCATCTGTCCGATGCGCGAGCGCACGCCCTTCCCGCGCAGCCTGATGCAGCGCCTGCCCAAGCTGAAGCTGCTCGCCACCACGTCAAAGCGCAACCACGCCATCGACCTCAACGCTGCCGAGGAACTCGGCATCACCGTCTGCGGCACCGGGCTTCCCGACACCGGCGACGGCACGGCGGAGCTGACCTGGGCATTGATCCTGGGCTTTGCCCGGCAGATCGCCGGCGAGGACCGCGCCATCAAGGAAGGCGGCTGGCAATATGCCGTCGGCCGCACCGTGAAGGGCCTGACCCTGGGTGTTGTCGGCCTTGGCCGCCTTGGCAAGCCCGTGGCGCGAATCGGGACGGCCTTCGGGATGCGCGTGATCGCCTGGAGCCCCAACATGACGCCGGAGCGTGCGAAGGAAGGCGGCGCCGAATATGCGACGCGGGACCAGCTCTTCCGCGAATCCGACTTCATCACGATCCACATGACGCTCAGCGACCGCTCCCGCGGAATC
This sequence comes from Alphaproteobacteria bacterium, assembly GCA_964201105.1. Classification (GTDB taxonomy): domain Bacteria; phylum Pseudomonadota; class Alphaproteobacteria; order SHVP01; family SHVP01; genus CANJEJ01. The sequence continues at coordinate 1,316 of CAXNFA010000156.1, forward strand.
ATCGGCGCGGAAGATATTGGCCGCATGAAGAAGGACGCCGTTCTCGTCAACACGTCGCGCGGACCGCTGGTGCAGGAATCAGCGCTGATCGCCGCCCTGGAACAAGGCCGCATCGGTGGCGCCGCGCTCGACACCTTCGACGTCGAGCCCCTGCCCGCCGATCACCCCTTCCGCCGGCTGCCCAACCTGCTGCTGACCGGCCATGTCGGCTACCAGACGCAGAAGACCTACAAGATCTTCTTCGAGGACACGGTGGAGAACATCCGCAAATTCCTTGACGGCAAGCCCACCGGGTTCCGGCTGAATCCGGCCGCGGCCCGCGACGATTCAAAGCCGCTCTTCCTCGAAACCTGACAAAAAAAGGGCCGCTAAGAAGCGGCCCTTTTCGCATCCGGGAAGGTTCAGCCGTCGATCCGCAGTTCCTCGAACGGAATCCACAGGTTGATGTGGCTGAAGTTCTTGATCTTCGGGTTGAAGCCCATCGTTTCCTTGAACTCGACCAGGAAGATGATCGGGGCATTTTCGGTCAGCGCCGCCAACGCCTCGTTCAGCATCTTTTCGCGCTTGGCCGGGTCCAGCTCGACCGACAGTGCATTGATCAGCGGCATCTCCGCAGGATTGCAGTAATACGCCGCCTTGGGATTCTCCGCCGTGCCACCACCGCGCTTGCAGGAGGTGTAGTTGTCGAAGGCGCGGCCGGCGTCGACCGAGCCGGTCAGGTCGTGACCGATGCTGAAGCCGTCATGCGGCCAGTTGCCGTTGTTCCAGTATTTGAACCATTCCGAGAAGGGCTCGGCGACCAGCTTCACGCGCACGCCGACGCGACTGAGATCTTGCACCGCGGCCTGATAGGCCTGGGCGAAGGACGAGTCCGTCATGATGGCGTGGAACTCCAGATCCATACCATTGGCATAGCCTGCTTCCGTCAGCAGCTGCTTCGCCTTCGTCGGATCGTAGTTGTAGCCCTTGATCGCTGGGTTGTAGCCGAAGACCACCGGCGTTGCGCCCTGGGTCGCCGGCGCGCCGTTACCGCCGAAGATGTTGTCCACGATGGACTGCTTGTTGACGGCATAGTTGAGCGCCTGGCGCACCCGCTTGTCGGCGAGCGGCCCGGGGACGGGCTTGCTGTCCCGTACGGACACGAGCGAGAGGCCGAGTGTCCGCGTTGCCGTCTTGGCATAGACATCCATCCCGGCCTGCTTCAGGCGGGCGATGTCGTCGGCCGACGTGGAGATATCGATGTCGATTTGCCGGGAGATCAGAGCCTGGGTGCGGGCGGCCCCTTCCGGCATCACCGTCCAGTTGATGCGATCGACATTGCCAGAGACCGGCCGCCACGCCGTCGGGTTCTTCGTCGCCGCGGCAGAGTCGGGCTTGTATTCGACCAGATAGGGGCCGCTGCCCACCGGCTTCTGCGTGAAGCCTTCAATGCCGACATCGGCAAAATGCTTCGGCGGCAGGATCGAAATTTCGCGGATACGCTTGGTGAAGATTGCATCCGGCTGGGCCGTTTCAAAACGCACCGTGCGGTCGTCGACCTTGGTCACCTTGTTGATGATCGTGCCCACCTGCTTGCCGTTTGCGGTCGCCTTGCCCGCATCGGTCCAGAGAAAGGCATAGCTCGCCACCACGGCGTCGGCATTCATCACCTCGCCATTGGAAAACCTGACGCCGTCGCGAAGCGTCACGTCCCAGGTGGTGGGGCTGACATTCTTCCAGCTGGTGGCCAGAAGCGGCGCCGATTCGCCTTGCGCGCCGATCCGGGTGAGCTGCTCGTAGACGGCGCTCCACACGAAGATCTGGGGCGTGCAGGGGCAACCTGTATAGGGATTGCCGTTGCCCGATCCGAACTCGCGCACGCCCACCTTGAGCTCTGCCGCCGCGACCGGCAGCGCCGCCACGGCAAACCCTGCCGCCAACACGCTTCGCGCAATCCAATGATTCACCCTGCATCTCCCTGTCTGGTCCGGACGGGCCAAGGCCGCAACGGATTATGTAGCTTGTGCCAATGTTGGTATTCTAAACCGCAGCACCACAAGGGGGTAAGAGACAATTCGGCCCTTTTGGTATGCAATCGGGAGGAACCAATGCAACATAGACAGACGGGCCGCAGGGCCCTGACAGCAGCAATCGCCGCCATCGCCATAGCCGGGGCGACCCTGGCGGCCAATGCTGCGGCGGCACAGGGCGGCGACACGCTGCGCATCGCACTCAACGCCGGCAGCCCTTTTCTCGGCAACCCCTTCCAGACCCGGGGCGCGCAGCCCGTCTACTACATGCACGCCATCTATGATTCGCCAACGTTGATCGATCCGCAGGGCGTGGTGAAGCCTGGGCTTCTCGAATCCTGGCGGTCGATTGACGAGAACACCTGGCAGGTGAAGCTGAAGGCGGGTGGCGTCTTCTCGAATGGCAAGCCGAACGACGCGGCCAATTTCGCGAAGAATCTCGCCTATTTGCAAACCGATGCCGGCAAGGCGCTGCAGATCGGCCGCCTGTTCCTGCAGGTGGAAAGCACACGCGTGGTGGATGCCACCACACTGGAAATCCGCACCAAGACGCCGCAGCCGCTGCTGCCCGCCACCTTCTCCGAACTGTTCCTGGTCGAGGCGGACGCCTGGGCGTCGATGGGCTCCACCGACTATGCCAAGAGCCCGGTTTCCTCGGGACCCTGGAAGCCGGTCAGCTGGAGCACCGATGGCTTCACCGGCACCGCCTATGACAAGGCGCTGCGGCCGGCGAAGTTCAGGAATATCTCGATCATCGCGCTGCCCGAGGCGGTGACCCGGATCCAGGCCCTGTCTTCGGACCAGGTCGATTTCATCACCAACGTGGCGCCCGATGACGTGCCCAAGCTGCGCGCCGCCGGTCATCAGGCCGAAGTGTCCCCCGCGCCGGTGACCCTGGGCCTTGCCTTCTACGAACAGCGCCCGGGATTCAATCCGTTCAAGGACAAGCGCGTGCGGCTGGCCGCCAACATGGCGATCGACCGCAACGCCATCGTCAACGGCCTGATGCCAGGCCTTGCCCAGCCCGCGCACCAGGCTGCGACGCCACAGACCCGCGGCTATGACGCCACCATCCCGCCCTATCCCTACGACCCGGAGCAGGCGAAGCGGCTGCTGGCAGAGGCCGGATATCCCAATGGCTTCGAGACGTCGCTGCAGTTCACCACAGGCTCGCATCCTTTCGCCAACGAGATATGGACGTTGGTGGGCGACGGCCTGAGCAAGATCGGCATCCGCACCACGGTGCTGCCGGTGGCGCTGAGCGATCTTGTCAATATGCTGCGCAAGACGGGCGGCCGCGAGTTTGAAGGCCACCTGTTCAGCTACCCGGCCTATGTCGACCCGCATCTCGACGGCACGCGGCCCTTCGAGAACCACGGCTGCGCCTATCAGCCGCCCTGGATCTGTATCCAGGCGGTGGAAGACCTGAAGAACAAGGCCAATGCCGAGTTTGATGAAGCGAAGCGGCTGGCGTTGCTGAAGCAGTTGATCCGCACCAGCCATGACGAAGCCGTCATGCTGCATGTCATGCATGACGCCGACATCTTCGGCGTCAACAAGCGCCTGACCGGATTCACCAACTGGAACCGGCGTATCATCCTGGAAAACTTCGCCCCGAAGGGCTGAAGACGGCGCAGCGACGGGAGCCCTGCTGCAGGGCTCCCGTTTCTATCAGCTTT
>CAXNFA010000157.1:0-4991 GCA_964201105.1 Alphaproteobacteria bacterium
GTCCAGGGGAAGAACTGAGCGAAGCGCGCCGGTTCCGGCGCCTTGGGATTCTCGATCTTGATCACCTCGGCGCCATGGTCCGCCATCATGAGCGTGACGGCGGGACCGGGCAGGAAGAGCGACAGATCGAGGACGCGCAGACCATCAAGCTTCATGGCGCTTACCAAACGGCTGGAGTTCAGACGACTTTCTTGTCGTGCAAGGCGGCAATGGCGGCAGCGTCATAGCCAAGCTCCCGCAGGATCGCATCGGTGTCGGCGCCCAGCTTGGGCGCGGCCTTCACCGGCAGGGTCTTGCCATTGTCGCGGATGGGCGAAGACAGCAACCGCAGCTCGCCCTTTTCCGGATGCGGCGTCGACTGGATGAGGCCGCGTTCATGGACGTAGGGGTTGTCGAGCGCACGGTCGAGGTCATAGACCGGACCGATCGGCACCTTGCCGGCGAAGACATCGATCCACTCCTGCACCGTGCGGGCGGCAAAGACCGGATCGAGCACGGCAGTGAGCTTTTCGCGATTCTTGCGGCGCGCCACGAAGTCGACGAAATCGGGGTTGCTGCCGATGTCGGGGCGCTTGATCTCGGCAATGATCAGGTCCCAGAACTTGTCGGTCAGCCCCATCAGGTAGATCCAGCCATCCTTCGCCGTGTAGAGCTGCGAGGGCACGAGCGAGGGATGCGCCGAGCGCGACAGGCGTTCGGTCTTGTAGCCTTCGTTCAGGTACCAGACGGCCGGGTAGCTGGTCTGGAACAGCGCCGTGTCGAACAGGCTGACGTCGACGTCGCGGCCTTCGCCGTTGGTGCGTGCCGACAGGATGGCCGAGACCATGGCGAGCGCGCAGGTGATGCCGCTGGTCCAGTCCACGACCGACAGGCCCATGCGCGTCGGCGGGCCATCCGGTTCGCCCGTGAGATACATGAAGCCGGTCTCGCCCTGCATCAGGTAGTCATAGCCCGGCCAGGTGACGCGCGGGCCTTCGCGGCCATAGGCCGACAGATGCGCGCAGACGATCTTCGGGTTCACCGCCTTCAGGTGCGGGTAGGTGATCTTCAGCTTCTCGGGCTGGTCGCCGCGCAGGTTGTTCAGCACGGCGTCGCTTTTCGCCACCAGCTCTTCAAAGATCCTGCGGCCTTCGGGCGCCTTGAGGTCGAGCGCCAGGCTGCGCTTGTTGCGGTTGAGCGACTGGTAGAATTCGCTGTCGCCCTTGCCGAGCGTAAAGGGCCCGACGCCGCGCGAGGTGTCGCCGCCGACTGACGGGTTTTCGATCTTGATGACGTCGGCGCCCATGTCGGCGAGATGCATGGTGCCAAAGGGCCCCGCACCATAATGCTCGACCGCGACAATGCGCACGCCCTCCAGCGGCTTCGCCATGCCCTTGCTCCCCTGCTTTTTCCGGCCGCCTTCTTCCGTCACGACGGACGGGTGACCGCTTTAGAACCTGCGCCTCAGTCTAGTTCTTCCTCACCCTGAGGAGCGCGCGCAGCGGGCGTCTCGAAGGGTGGGCCGCTGGACTCGGTGTTCCATGGCCCATGTTTCGAGACGGCGCTACGCGCCTCCTCAACATGAGGTTTGAAAGAAGGCCGGGATCGACGTCCCAGCCAACCCTCAGATCTTGTTCCGCGCGACGAGCTGCTTGGCGATGATGATGCGCTGCAACTCGTTCGTGCCTTCGCCGATGGTCATCAGCGGGGCATCGCGGAAATAGCGTTCGACGTCGAAATCCTTCGAATAGCTGTAGCCGCCATGGATGCGCATGGCGTCGAGCGAATTCTCCACCGCCGCTTCCGAGGCGAAGAGCTTGGCCATGCCGGCTTCCATGTCGCAGCGTTCGCCGCGGTCATAGGCCATGGCGGCGTGCTCGGTGAGCAGCCGCGCGGCTTCCACCTTGGTCGCCATGTCGCCGAGCTTGAGCTGGATCGCCTGGTGCTCGGCAATCGCCTTGCCGAAGGTCTTGCGCTGCTGCGCATAGCGCACCGAATCCTTGAGCGAGGCGGTGGCGATGCCGACGCCGCGCGCGGCGACGTTGATGCGGCCGATCTCGAGACCGCCGGCAGCCTGGTAGAAGCCCTGGCCTTCCTTGCCGCCCACCAAATTGGCGGTTGGCACCTTGTGATCCTGGAAGACGAGCTCGGCCGAATCGATCGACTTGTAGCCGAGTTTCTGGATCCGCTTGCTGACCGTGAAGCCCGCACCCTTCTCCAGCAGTATGAAGGACATGCCCTTGTGGCGCGGCTGCGCCTCCGGGTCGGTCTTCACCAGCACCGCGAAGCAGGTGCCTTCGACGCCATTGGTGATCCAGGTCTTGGTGCCGTTGACGATGTAATGGTCGCCCTGCTTCATCGCTTTGGTGCGGATGCCCTGCAGGTCGGTGCCGGCGTCGGGTTCGGTCAGGCCAAGGCCGCCGCGCAATTCGCCGGTGGCGAAGCGCGGCAGGAAGCTGCGCTTCTGTTCCTCGGTGCCAAAGCGCTGCACCAGCGTCGCCATGATGAGGTGCGAGTTGAAGATGCCGGTCAGCGCCATCCACACTTCAGAAATCTTGAAGACGACGCGGGCATAGGTGAGCGCGGACATGCCGAGCCCGCCATATTCCTGCTTGATGATGGCGCCGAACAGGCCCATTTCCTTCATCTGCTCGACGATGTCGCGCGGATACTCATCGGCGTGGTCGAACTTCTTGACGACCGGGCGGACATCGCGCTCCAGCCATTTGTCGATGGTGTCAAAGATCTGGGATTCTTCGTCCTGGCTCAGGCCGGCATAGGCCTCGTCCATCTTTTCGGCAACACTCATGGTGGCCTCCGCAATTGTCGGGTGGCGCGCCATAGCGCCCCCGAATGTGAAATCAGTAGTTCGGATTCTTGTCCTCGACGGCATGGCCGCGGAGCGGGATCAGCATGTTACGGTCGAAGGTCATCACCACCGTGTCATCCTGCTTCTTGCCCACGGTGCGGATGGTGACGATGCCCTGTGTCGGGCGGGACTTCGATTCGCGCTTGGCCATCACTTCCGATTCGCCATAGAGCGTGTCGCCGACGAACAGCGGCGCCGGCATCCGGATGTCGTTCCAGCCCAGGTTGGCGATGGCCTTGCCCGAAGTGTCCTGCACGCTCATGCCGACCAGCAGCGCCAGCGTCAGCGGGCTGACGACGAGGCATTTGCCGAACTCGCTGTGCTTGGCGAATTCCTTGTCGAAATGCATCGGGTGCTGGTTCATCGTCAGCAGCGTGAACCAGGTGTTGTCGGTTTCCGTGATCGTGCGGCCGGGGCGATGCTCATAGACATCGCCGATGATGAAATCTTCGAAATAGCGGCCCTGCGACTCGCGATAGCGCTGCTTGCCCACTTCCTTGGCGGCCACGACCATGAGGTATTTCCTTCCCGGTTTATCTGGTTGGCAGGAAGCTAGCCCAGCTTCCCCGGCGCTTCAATTGACGCGGCGCGGGCGTTGTATACCGATGCTGCGATGCAGCGCGCCGGATCACCCCGCGACGATGGCGGCCAGGTTTTCCGGCCCCTTGTGGGCGCCCCAGAGCAGCGCGCCGACGCGGGCGAAGGCGACGATCACCTCGAGGTCGACGGGGCGGAAGCTGTAGCGCGCCTGCGATCCGGCAATGAGCTGGCCGAACAGCGCGCCCTTCCAGAACATCGGCACATAGAGCGAAGAGCCCATGCGTGAGGTCTTCAGTATCTGCTTGAAGTCGCCATGGTCGTCGGTGTTGGCGAGCAGCAGCGGCTTCTGTTCCCGCACCACCGTGCCGGGATGGCCGTGGTCGATGGGGATGACCAGGTGATGCTGCTCCGGCGGGAAGCCCTCCTGGGCGATGAAGATGTTGGATTTACGATCCGGCGAGATGACGACGGCGCAGGAGACGACATATTGCCGCTCCCCTTCCTTCAGCCCGCCGGGGCGCAGGTGCGCCTCCTTGTCGCCCAGCAGCGTGGGCAGCAACCGGGTGATGGGGCGCAGTGCAGCTTCGGCATCCGGCGCGGCGGCGCCTTCGTCCAGCACGCGCTGCAGGTGGGGCCAGGCCTCTTCGGCCCGCGTCAGGGTCACGCCGCTCATTTCGGCGCCGGGTGCTGCGCGATGAAGGCCTCGGCGATTTCCTTGCGCGTGGTGATCCACACACCGCTCTTCGCCGTGACGTATTTGAGGAACTCCTCGAAGGCGCCGATGCGGCCCGGGCGGCCGATGATGCGCAGGTGCAGGCCGAGCGACATGTATTTCGGCTCCCCCGCCTCGCCTTCGGCATAGAGCCAGTCGAAGGTGTCCTTGGCGTATTTCAGCCACTGGTCGGGCGTCAGCGCCGGGTCGGTCCAGAACTTCATGTCATTGGAATCGACGGCATAGGGCAGGATCACGATGGGCTTGCCGCCGGCGACATCCCAATAGGGCACGTCGTCGGAATAATCGTCCATGTGATAGAGGAAGCCTTCTTCCGCCAGCAGGCGGCGCGTGTTGTCGGTGTGCAGGTAGCGCGACAGCCAGCCATAGGGGCGCGAGCCCGTGGTCTTCTCGATGGAGACGATGGCCTTGCGGATGAAGTCGCGCTCCTGTTCCTCGTTCATGCGGAACTGGTGGACCCAGCGATAGCCGTGCGAGCAGGGCTCATGTCCGCGCGACTTGATGAAGTCGCCGATCTCGGGCGCGCGCTCGAGCGCGAGGCCTGCCACCGTCCAGGTTGTCTTCACCTTATATTTGTCGAGCAGCTTCATCACGCGCGGCGCACCGGCGTGGATGCCGTATTGATAATTCGATTCGTTGCCGTAGTTGCGCATCGGGTGCTTGACGAAGACGCCGAGCTCGTCAACCGGCTCCATGCCGCGGTCGCCGTCCTTGATGGTGGATTCCGAGCCTTCTTCCAGGTTGACGACGAGGGAGAGGGCGAGCTTGGCGTTGTTGGGCCAGGTCATGCGATGGCGGGGCACGGGAATATCCTGTTGCTGCGACGGGAGGATCAGCGCGGGGCGTGATCGCGGATGAAATCGGCGACAC